>JAIUMT010000157.1 GCA_022565415.1 Balneolales bacterium
CAAATAGGCTCAAATTCCCGGGTACAACAACATATCATTTTGAGAAATCTGCTGTATTGTTTGTGCCAAATCCGAGAACTTTCAAACGCTGAAGTCTGTGCCCGTCTAGATATGCATCAGCCAAATAAATTACTTTTATGCCAGTCTCAAAAATCATCACGTCAGTTTCTGAACTCGATTTTAATCTTGCAGAAATCCCAACAATGCACCTTCCGAAAAATGCATTGATGGTCACTCCCGAGCATTTTACTGTCGAATATGTTATCAATCCGCACATGCAAGGACATGTGGGTAACGTCGATAAGGCTAAGGCAATCGAGGAATGGGTTGAGGTTCGCACGGCATTTATGGAAGCGGGAATTCAGGTGTACGATATTCAGGGTCAGCCCGGACTCCCCGATATGGTATTTTGCGCAAATCAGAGCCTTCCATTTGTAACGGTTAACGGCAAGAAGCATGTGTTCATGAGCATCATGAATGCAGATCAGCGTAAGGATGAGGTCGGATTTATCGAACAGTGGTACCGCTCGAACGACTACACCATTCATCATTTCGATAAAGATGCGATATCTGATTTCGAAGGCATGGGCGATGCAATCTGGCATACAGGAAAACGCATGATTTGGGGCGGATATGGATTTCGATCGTCGTTGGAAGCATACAGAAGGGTCAGCGAAACTTTTGATGTTCCGGTTATTGCATTGGAGTTGAAGAATCCGTCGTTCTATCACCTCGATACCTGTTTTTGCATGTTGAACAGCAAAACAGCGCTTATCTATCCGGAGGCATTCACCTCCGAAGGACTCAAACTAATAGAAGAACTTATCCCCGAAATAATCACGGCATCAACTCACGAAGCAGAGGAGTTGTTTGCATGCAATGCAACCTGCCCAGATGGAAAGCATGTGATTATTCAAGCAGGTTGCACCGAAGTAAATGCCAAGTTGGAAGAAGCTGGCTTTACAGTTGTAGAGGTATCAACCAATGAGTATCGCAAAAGTGGTGGAAGTGTATTCTGCATGAAAATGATGGTTTTTTAGCATTTAATACTTTTAGGCCACGGTTATACTTGACAAGCAACTATAGGATGTTGCTACCAAGTATAGTTTAGTCCGGGGCCGGAATATACTGCCATTTCTTAGTGTAGTGATAACAGCTTTTTAGGTCTTAGATATTGAATCTAAGTAGTTTAGGATTCAACAGAAATCAACTTGTAAAATATCGTAAAACCGTATGCGTGACAGTAGCTTTTGGGTCGACAGAGTTGCACTTTGAAAAAGTACTTACTAATAACTAACAAATAAAACCCTACAGAATAAAGCGTTCTGGAAGCGCTTTTAAGTTTATCACACCTGCACCTGATTTGCGATGACGACCTAGAGAGAGATAGTTAAGTGTTTTTTAATGCTAACGCTAGAACTACGTCTGATTCTCATAAAAATGTGACGGTGCTCATCCAGTTAATCAACACCTAATAAGATACACTATGCTACAGATTCGTCGAATAGTTTGGTTAAGCTGTGCACTTATGTTCCTGTTTTCACTTTCGGCTATAGCCCAAAGCGGAATTATACAGGGTACAATCACAGATGCACGCACCAATGAAACCCTTGCCGGAGCCACGGTAATGATTCAGGGTACCACGGTTGGCGCCGCCGCCACAATCGATGGTACTTATGAAATTCGAAACGTTCAGCCGGGTACTATCACCCTGGAAGTTCGGTACATCGGATATAACGTCATGCGCAGAGATATTACCATCGAAGCCGGACAAACACTAACCCAAAACTTCGCCCTAACCGAAGAACAACGCTACCTCGATGAGGTTGTTGTGACCGGTGTGGCTGGTGACTCACGTCGCCGTACAGTTGGTAATGCGGTTAGCCGAATAGATGCAACAGAAAAACTCGATAGAGTGTCGAATAACACCGTTACAGAACTATTGCAGGCAAAAACGCCAGGCTTGACACTCATCCCAGGTTCTGGAACAGCAGGAACAGCGGCTAACATCCGACTAAGAGGAGCTGGATCAATTTCTGCTGGAAATCAACCAGTTATTTATGTGGATGGTATTCGACTAGGATCGGGCGGACAAGGAAACTTCTCGGCCCAAGGTCAAAACACATCAGCCCTCGATGCTATCAACCCTGCCGACATTAAGTCTATAGATGTGATTAAAGGTCCGGCTGCTGCTACAGTTTATGGAGCAGAAGCTGCCTCAGGCGTAATTGTGATCACAACCCGTCAGGGTTCTATGGGAGAGCAAAACACACGCTGGAACGCACGTTATGAATTGGGTCAAACCGATTGGCCAGATGAATGGCGCCCAACAAACTACACCCGAACTACCCAAGCCCAGATCGATAACCCCGCTCTTTGGCCTGGAATGGTTGGTAAACAAGTTGGGGAATTTGTATCGCTTGTTCCTCTAACTAACGATCCAGACGCACTCCGTAGCGGTCAACTTCGGAAGTTTACTCTATCAGCTGACGGTGGTGGACAACGATATTCCTACTTCATAAGTGGATCTACCGATACCGAAGAAGGGGTGTTTTTAAATAACTACGCCAATCGACAAAGTGTTCGCGGTAACTTCAGCTTTATGCCGATGGACAACCTGAACTTCAGCGTTAATGCATCATATGCGCATAATGAAGTGCGTTTGCCACTTAACGATGATATTGCCTACGGACTAATCATCAGTTCCTGGCTGGCGGTTCCGGGTCGCGCTTATGGTGGTGCCGCAGGTGAAGGATTCTTTACACTGCGTCCCGAATTCGCAAATACCTACGATAACCGTACCTCCGCCGATCGTTTCATACTAAGTGCATCCGCAAATTATCGTCCGTTCGAATGGTTCCAAAACCGTTTGCAAGTTGGTATCGATAATAACAGCCGAACAGCCAGATTGTTCTATGCACCAGATGAGTCGGGCTTAGCGCCATTTGGAGCCAATGTGAGAGATGGTTTTATTGCTCAGGCAACTCCAGTTACACAAATTCTGAGTGTTGATTATGGTGGATCCATGGTTTACAACCTAAGCGAAGCGGTTCGATCTGATTTCTCTTTCGGATTTCAATATCAGCATACTGAGTATCAGCGAACAGCCGCAGAAGGACGAGGACTAGGATCGGCCAATACACGCACTGTTTCTTCAGCAGCGGTTACATCCGGCGGACAACAATTCAGTGAAAACAAATCACTGGGTATTTATGTGCAAGAGCAAGTTGGTTTTAACGATCGCTTATTCTTCACCGGTGCTGTGCGAATGGATAACAACTCCGTATTTGGTTCTGAAATCAATCGTGTGTTCTATCCTAAACTTTCGGCATCGTATGTGATTTCAGAGGAGAGTTTCTTTGATTTCAACGCTATAGATCAGTTGCGATTGAGAACAGCATGGGGTCAGGCCGGTAACTCTCCGGGCGCTTTTGATGCGGTTCGTACCTATATTACATTGGTTGCCACATTGGATAACGGATCTACTGTTCCCGCCCTTAGGTAAGCGAGTTTCGGTAACCCAGATCTAAAACCAGAGCGATCAAGTGAGTTCGAAATCGGTTTCGATCTTAACATGTACCGAGATCGTCTGAATTTCGAGTTTACCTACTATAACTCATTCACCACCGATGCGTTGTTGAATGTTTCTGTGCCTCCATCTACAGGATTCTCCGGTAATAGATTGGAAAACCTTGGTGAGATTTCAAACTCCGGTTTTGAGATTTTGGCAACATTTATTCCATTAGACACACGAAACCTTCAATTCATTAACACTCTTTCGTTCAGCACGAACAAAAATGAGTTAGTGAGCTTTGGCGACGGTCGTGATTCCCAAATATTTGGTATTTACGCCCCGGTTCAACGCTACGAAGAAGGCAAACCATTAGGAGCTTTCTGGAGTCGACGTGCTGTGGTTGATGCGAACGATAACCTGGTGTTGGAAGATCCCGAATACCGCGGACCTTCACTCCCAACCCGCGAAATTCGCTACAGTGCAGAGTTTAACTTTCTGGAAAACTGGCGATTATTTGCCTTGCTAGATTACGCCGGTGGTCATTACCAGTTCAACGTTAAAGACTGGCGACGCGATAGAGCCGGACTCAGCTGGGAAGTTGTAAATCCGGATGCAGATCCGAATGAAGTCCGTTCCAGAATGAACGCAACCCAAACGTACTACTCAGTACAGCAGGCTGATTTCATCAAACTTCGTGATTTATCGCTCAGTTACCGCCTGCCTGGCCGTTGGGTGAATCAGGTTGGTGTTTCTAACGCCACTTTATCGCTCACAGGTCATAACCTGGCCGTATTGTGGACTAAATATGGTGGACAAGACCCCGAAGTAAACTTCCATGGTGATGCAGATTTCAGCCGGGTTGACTCCTGGACTGCGCCACCTATGCGTCGTATCTCGGCTTCTATCAATGTTAACTTTTAATCGGAGGCCAGATTATGCGAATGAATAAGAAAATTACTCAGATCAAACCATCTAAAATGATGACAAAACGTACACCTTTTATGGCTGTTTTGTTCTTCATGATTGTGGCCCTTTCGTGCGACAGTCTGCTCGAAGTTGAGAATCCGGGCGCGATCGAAGAACAGGAGCTATCGAATCCGAATTTGGAAACGCTCATAATCAATGGCGTGATTGGCGAGTTTCAATACACGTACAGTTACAGTGCATTGTACACCGGCGCATTTTCAGATGAATTGCAAGGGCGACACACATTTGTTCAAAACCATCCGTTGTTTTTACGAACAATCGATCAATCGAACGTTTATGTAAATAATGTGTACTCGTTCTGGCAACGAAGCCGAGCTTCAGCAGATGATGCCATTGACCGATTGGTTGAGCTTAAAGGCAACGAAGAGGCTGAAGCATCGCTGAATATGGTAATTGCCAGAGCCTATGCTGGCTACTCTTACATCATGCTCGGAGAGACCTTCTGCGCGGCTCCTGTGAGTGTGAGTCGGGCTTACAGTTCAGACGAGCTGATGGAGTTCGCTGTAGAGCGATTTACCGATGCAATTGCAGCGGCAGGTCGTGCAACAGCTGCCGGCGCCGACGCTGCAGAGGTTGAGCGATACCGAAATCTGGCTCAGGTTGGCTTAGCCAGAGCCCATCTGAATCTTGGAAACATGACAGAAGCTGCAACTGCCGCCTCCGCGGTTCCTGCTGACTTCACCTTCATGAATCGCCATTCAGACAACTCAGCGCGACAATACAATCCGTATTTCGATGCGACCACAGGTGCAAACAACCGATACATCACCCCGGGAGTTGACTTCACAAACACCGGAGATGTGCGTATTCCACATACCGAAGAGCGGGTAACTTCGCTGGTAAGTGGTATTATGTTGTACATCCCATATCAACCATCGCAGTTTTCAGGCTGGACACCAGCCGACTCTGTTGAGTTTGAGCGAAATACCAGCGTTGTATTGGCATCGGGACTCGAGGCACGGTACATCGAAGCCGAAGCTAACGGAGCAGTTGCTTCTACACTCACATTCGTAAACGAACGACGTGACGTGGGTGGACAACTTCCGGGAGTTTTTGCCGGGGATGCCCTTATGGAAGAGTTGAGAGTGCAACGCTCGCGTGACTTCTTCATGTCGGGTCGACGATTAGGAGACATCCGTCGATACAAAGCATTGTACGGTGAAGACTATTTCCTAACCGGAACCGATCCTTACTATAACGAACCATACGGAACAGTCGAATGCTTCCCGATTCCACAAAGTGAAATAAACAGCAATCCAAACCTTTGATAGGTTTTGCTGGATGAGAAGCTGATGAGGTACGATTTCGGTCTGCCTCGTCAGCTTTTTTATTTTGTTTATGGTCTTTTGTCATCTACAACGAATTTAATGTCATATGAAACAAATCATACTATCAACGCTGATGGTGGCGCTGCTATTAGGCTGTGCTTCCACCCAGGACGTTCCCGAGAAAATGTCGGATGAATCGATATTTGCCCTTCCGGTTCCCGAAACGGAGCGCGAATTTCGTGCCGTCTGGATTGCAACCGTGGCCAACATAGACTGGCCATCAACGCCCGGACTCACCACGGAGCGGCAAAAAGCCGAGCTCAGAGCACAACTCGACCGATCAAAAGCACTGGGATTAAACGCAGTCGTGTTTCAGGTTCGTCCTGCGACCGACGCCATTTATCAGTCCGATATCGAGCCTTGGAGCGAGTATTTAACCGGAAAGCAGGGGGTAGGCCCCGATCCGATGTACGATCCGCTCGCCTTTGTTATTGAAGAAGCGCACAAACGCGGACTCGAACTCCATGCCTGGTTTAATCCGTTTCGGAGTCGCCATTCATCTGGCTCGCACGAGCTTTCCGACCAACACATCCAAAACCATAAACCGCACCTTGTACGCGATTATGGCCTGCATTTGTGGTTGGATCCGGGCGAACCCGAGTCCCGCGACTATTCGGTGCGTGTGATGCTGGATGTGGTAAAGCGGTACAATGTGGATGGAATTCACATCGACGATTATTTCTATCCGTACAAAGAGCGCGATGCCGACGGGGAGTTGATCGATTTTCCGGATGAGGACTCATATAACCGCTATGTAGCTGAATTTGGCGAGATTGAACGCAACGACTGGAGACGGCAGAATGTGGATATGTTCGTGGAGCAACTCTATAAAGAGCTGCGCGAATTAGACGATGAAGTTCGATTTGGGATTAGTCCGTTTGGCATTTGGCGTCCGGGTTATCCCGAAGGAATCGAAGGATTTGATGCCTATGAAGAAATCTATGCCGATGCGTTGTTGTGGCTACAAAACGGATGGCTCGATTATTTCACCCCTCAATTGTACTGGCCTATAGAGCAGGAAGCGCAAAGTTATTCGCGATTGCTGAACTGGTGGCATGAAATGAATGCGTACGATCGTCATCTGTGGCCTGGTAACTTTACAAGCCGCGTAGGCGACCGGTGGCCTGCACAGGAAGTCATCGACCAGATTGGTTTAACCCGTGCCCAACCCGGTGCGACTGGCAACGTGCATTTCAGCATGAGGGCGTTTATGCGCGACCCCGACAATCTGAACGAGCGTCTGATGGAGGATGTGTATCA
>JAIUMT010000158.1 GCA_022565415.1 Balneolales bacterium
ATTTTGATTTTGGCTCGGGAGGCTGGTCACAAGATGGAGCTTTCGGATGTTCATGTGGATCGCTTGCTTCCGGAGAAGTTTTTTGAGCCGGATTCGGTTGAGGAGTTTATGAAGATGTTGCCGGAGGTTGATGCGCTGATGGAGGAGAAGCGTAGCGCGGCGGCGGAGGTTGGCAAGAGGCTGCGGTATGTGGCGCGGGTGGAGGATGGCAAGGCTGAGGTTCGCCTCATGGAAGTCGGACCCGAGCACCCGGCATATGCGCTTTCGGCCAGCGATAACCTGGTTATGGTGAACTCCGACTGTTACAACGATCGTCCGCTAGTTGTGGTTGGTCCGGGCGCAGGTCCTGAAGTTACCGCCAGTGGCGTTTTAGCCGACATCATCAAAGTATCATGAAAACATCATCAGATTCTATTAACGTTTACGCGTCGGCCACGGTGGCGAATGTTGCCTGTGGATTCGACTCGCTCGGGTTCGCAATCAACGAGCCTGGCGACGAAGTTGCCCTTCAGCGCAACGATTCGGGCGTTGTTCGTGTCACCAAAATTACCGGCGACAACGGCCGTCTTCCGCTTGAATCACACAAAAACACAGCCAGCGTAGCGGTGCTCACGATGATTGACGAGCTCAAACGGCGCGGCGACGACACGTCCCGGGTCGGATTCGACATCCAGATAAAGAAAATGATGCCCCTCGGCAGCGGACTCGGTTCATCAGCGGCCAGCTCCGTTGCGGCAGTTGTCGGGGCCAATGCGTTGCTCGGCGAGCCCTTCACCCGAAAAGAGCTGCTTCCGTTTGTAATGCAGTCTGAAAAGATCGCCTGTGGCGCGGCTCATGCCGATAATGTGGCTCCGGCGTTGCTCGGTGGATTCGTCCTGGTGCGCTCGTACGATCCGCTGGATGTGGTTCAAATACACGTTCCCGACGACCTTTGGTGCGCCGTGGTGCATCCGCACATTGAACTCCTTACCGAAGATGCCCGAAGAATCCTCAAAAAGAATATTCGTCTGGATGATGCTATTATCCAATGGAGTAATTTGGCCGGACTCATCACCGGTCTGATGAAAGAAGACTACGATCTGATTGGCCGGTCGCTCGATGACATCATTTTCGAGCCGGTTCGATCGTTGCTAATACCTGGTTTCGACGCAGTGAAGGGCGATGCCCTGAAAGCCGGCGCGCTGGGTTGTAGCATTTCAGGATCAGGTCCGTCCATTTTTGCGCTGTGCCGTGGTGAAGAGAACGCCCGGGCTGTTGGTAAATCAATGGAAAAAGCATTTGTACCATACCAATTAGGTACCGACCTTTATATATCACAAGTGAATCACGTCGGTCCGAGAACCGTTGCCTAAAAGAATCCCCCTTTCCAAATGAAACTACATAGCACCCGAGGGGCATCCCCTCTCGTATCTTTCCGTGAAGCTGTTGCCCGCGGACTAGCTCCTGATGGCGGGCTTTATATGCCTACCAAGTTACCTGCACTTCCTGCCGATTTCTGGTCTGAACTGCGGGGAAAATCTGTCCCTGAAATTGCATCAAGTCTGCTCAACGAACTGATTGGAGACGAATTTACGTCCGAATTTCTGGACGAACTCTCGCAAACAGCGTTTAATTTTGATGCTCCAGTTGTGGCCCTCGACGATCGCACTGGAGTTTTGGAGCTTTTTCACGGTCCGACATTGGCGTTTAAGGATTTTGGAGCCCGTTTCATGGCCCGTGTGATGCCCGAGTGCAAAACATCGACCAACGGTCGGCCTTTAACCATTTTAACGGCTACGTCTGGCGATACGGGCGCTGCTGTGGCCCAGGGATTTCATCAGATAGAAGGCATCCGCGCGTTCATTTTGTATCCGAAGGGGAAAGTGAGTCCGCTGCAGGAGCGTCAATTCGCCACTCTCGGCGATAACATCACAGCCGTTGAGGTCGATGGCACTTTTGATGATTGTCAGCGCATGGTGAAGGAAGTCTTCGCCCGGGAGGACCTGAACACGAATTACAATCTTACCTCCGCGAATTCCATTAACATCGCCCGTTTGTTGCCTCAGATGATTTACTATGTGAGTAGCTGGGCCAAGCTCACTTGGGAAAAGCCGTTCCGAAAAGTGACGTTTGTGGTGCCTAGTGGCAATTTTGGAAACCTGACTGCCGGAATGATGGTGGCCCAAATGGGACTTCCGAATGTGCAATTTATTGCCTCAACCAACGCCAACGACGTGGTTCCCAAGTATCTGGAGGGCAATAAGTTTACCCCACGTGCCTCGGTTGCAACAATTTCGAATGCGATGGATGTGGGGAATCCGAGTAATTTCGACCGGATGGTGGCACTCTATGGCGGAAATGAAGTTGCGCTGAGGGGAGCGTTGAAGGGCGACCGTGTGACCGATAAGCGTACCCGTGAGGTGATTCGTGAAGTTTTTGCAGCACATGCGTATGTAGCTGATCCGCATACGGCCACAGGCATTGAAGTCTGGAATCGATTTCGGGATTATGAGCGATATCGAAATACGTATGGCGTGGTGCTTGCCACGGCACATCCGGCTAAGTTTATTGAGGTCATGGAAGAGGAGATTCCGGGCAAAACCACGATTCCACACCGTTTGGAAGCTCTGAGAAATCGGCAGGTTGTAAGTATTCCGGTTGCTTCGAAATCGGATGCACTTATTGAGATGTTGTAATCCGAAGCCCGGATTCAGATCAAAAACCGTTTTGCGAATCCGCCTAAATCAGTTGCAGTAGAATCGCATGAGCGTATAAATGCCTCTGTAATGGCGGTAGCTGCGCAAAGACGGGCTCAGAATAAATGCCTTTTCAGAAATCAGCCATTATAGTAGCACCTGTGCAATCCACGCAGCTACGCAAAGCCCAGTTCAGAATTTGCACAAAAAGCCGTATATTTATAGGCTAATGTAAATTCAATCCAGATAAGACTATGAGCACGAAAGGCCGCGTACTAGTTGCGATGAGTGGGGGAGTTGACTCCTCCGTAGCCGCAGTTATGTTGCGCGAACAAGGTTATGAAGTCATCGGCATTACGATGAAAACGTGGGATTACAGCTCCAGCGGAGGTAAATCGCACAAGGAAACGGGCTGTTGTACGCTCGAATCGATGAATGATGCTCGTCAGATTGCGCTCAAATTCGGATTTACGCATTTCATTGTGGATATTCGCGAGGAATTTGGCGACTGGGTTATCGATCGCTTTGTCGACGAATACATGGCCGGACGCACGCCGAATCCGTGTGTGTTGTGCAATACGCATATCAAATGGGCGGCGTTGATGCGTCGCGCCGAAAATCTGGGTTGTGATTTTATAGCGACCGGACACTATGCGAACATCCGTACCGAAAACGGCCGGCATATCATCAGCCGTGGAAAAGATCATAATAAAGATCAGTCTTACGAGCTTTGGGGCGTTGAGCAAAAACACCTCGCGCACACAAAATTTCCCCTCGGACAATTTCATAAATCCGAAATTCGTCAGTTTGCGGCCGATTATGGCCTGCTAAACGTGGCCAATAAGAAAGATTCGTACGAAATCTGCTTCGTGCCCGATAACGATTACCGCCGATTTTTGCGCGATCGGGTTCCGGGATTGCAGGAAAAAGTGGAGGGCGGATTGTTTGTCGATAAGCAGGGAAATGTGGTCGGAAAGCATCGCGGATATCCGTTTTACACGATTGGTCAGCGCCGCGGACTCCACCTGCCAATGGGCAAACCGGTTTATGTTACGAACATTGATCCGGATACGAATACCATCACCATCGGCGGAGAAGAGGATCTCGTAAACACCGTTTGTATCGCAAAAGACATCAATTTTGGCAAGTACGATTCCGTGCCCGATGACGAAATGTCGGTGATTGGAGCCATCCGTTACAACGACGATGGTGAAGAGGGTTTCCTCACCCAAACCGACGACGATGAAGTGAGAATTCGATTCCCTCAGGGCAGAACGGCCATTACGCCGGGTCAGGCTTTGGTTTGTTACGAAGGCGAAGATGTGATTCTGGGTGGATGGATTAAGAAAATAACAGAACAGGTTCCCGTTTAAAATTCGGGTGATGTACCTTTTTCGGATTAAGAACGTTTATATTGCTATGAACAGGAGAAAAATCGAATATCAACCAACTCATCAGCTATGAAACGCATACTTATTACCGTCACCTTGATTTTTGCACTCGCGTCAACATCCGCAACAGCGCAAGACTATTTCAATGGCTCGTTCAATATCAATTTCTGGACGCCAGATAGCGACAACACTGATAATGCCATCACGTTATTGGTGTCTGAAAACCGCCTGCGCGTCACCGGATTGGGTGATGTAACTCCATCGAACGGAATGATGCAAGGACTTAGCACCGACGACATCCTCATTCGTATTGATCATCAGGACTTCGTAATTATGGTTAGCGAGTCGGAAGCGTTGCAAATCAAGCAGGTGGAGATTGAAGCCATGATGAACATGATGAAAAGTATGTCGGGTGCTTCACAGCAGCCTGGTCAGGCACAATCAAAGCAGAAACAATCTGATGTAACCATCCGCGAAACCAATGAAACCCGACGAATAAACGGATTTAACACCAGAAAACTGGTTGTTACCGAGGCCGATTCTAACGTCGAAGCGCATGTTTGGGTTAGCGACGATTTTCGTGTTAACTGGGGTATGTTAACAAAAGTTTGGTCGAGTGTTTCGGACGATAGTGGCGTAGCTAGCTTCTCTGAAATCGTTAGTGGTGGTCAGACACCGTTGCTGGTTGAGGCTTTTGAAGAAGGCGATCTCGTGATGAAGGTAGAATTGACCAATTTGACCAGAGGAGTAGAAGCTTCACTATTGAATGTTCCTACTGGCGTTGAGCTGATGTCATTTCAGGATATGATGCTAAAACGCATGCGTCAGCATTAACCATTGTCGGTTTTTACAAGACTTCTGTGGTAGTTTTTTTATATTGAGCAACTCGTGTCGATTTGGGTTTTGAGCACGGCACGAGTTATCGATTTATTACACAACCATATTTATGTCTGATCTTCACCGTCCTTTTCCATTAATGGCTAAATCAAACCGCGAACGAAGCTATTCAGTTTGGGTTATAGCCTTGATGATGTTCATTATATCGGCCTGTGGTAGCGCCGAAACAACGCTCGTTGTTAGTGAAACATCCGATACCTACTACCAGATTAATCAGTCGATCGAGTCAGATCAGGCCATTGCCCGTCTTTTAGCGCCGTACATTACCGATATGAATTCGCGTATGAGTCAGGTGATTGCGTATTCCGAAACGCCGATTACCCGGTTTCGTCCGGAAGGAACATTAAATAATTTATCGGCTGATATCTTGCGATTTCGGGCAGTACGTGAGCTGGGTCATCCAGTCGATATTGGCGTTGCAAACTTTGGTGGACTCCGCGCTCCGTTACCTCAAGGCAACATCACCGTCGGAAATATCTACGAGCTGATGCCTTTTGAGAACATGATTGCTGTTTTGAAACTTACCGGAAGTCAGGTGCAGACCATGGCCGACCAAATTGCAGTTCGTAACGGGGAGCCTGTTAGCGGAATCCGGTTTCGGATCGAAGATGGCCGGGCTTACGATATTTTGGTGGGGCACGAGCCGTTGCGCCGCGACAGAACGTATTGGGTGGCCACGAACAGTTACGTAGCCGATGGGGGAGATGGAATTTCGGTGTTTACCGAAGCCCAGGAACGTATCGACCTCCCGGTTTTAATCCGCGATGCTATGATTGAATACATCCGCGCTCGTCGTCACTTGAATTATGAGCTGGACCAACGCATCCGACTCAGCTCGTCAACTTCAGAAGAATAAATTCCCGGAATTATTATGGATAGAAAGACTTTTTTAAAACGTATGTCGGCGGCCGGACTCGGACTTGGGCTAACCACCATGACGCCTTTGCTTAGTTATGCCGGAAATGGTAATCGTCAGCTTACCATTTTGCACACGAACGACACGCATGCCCGAATTGAACCATTTCCCGCGAATGCAAGCTCGCATGCGGGTTTGGGTGGGGTTGCACGCCGGGCTACACTCGTGAACCGCATCCGCCAGGAAAATCCGAATGTGCTGCTTTTAGATGCAGGGGATGTGTTTCAGGGAACGCCTTATTTCAATTATTATAACGGCGAGCTGGATTTTCAGGTAATGTCGAAAATGGGGTATGATGCCTCTACGATTGGAAATCATGAGTTCGACAATGGGGTTCAGGGATTTGTAGATGTGGCTGATAAGGCCAATTTTCCGTTTGTGTCGTCGAATTATCAGTATGGTGATTCTCCGATGGCCGATTTTGTGAAGCAGAACATTGTGAAGAATGTGGATGGAATAAAGGTTGGTATTTTTGGTCTTGGTATTGATTTTGCCGGGCTTGTTTTGCCTGCGTTGCATGAGGGGGTCAGGTATTTGGATCCGATAAGAATGGCGCAGTATCAGGTTAACCGTTTACGAAATGATTATAAGTGCGATTTGGGTGTTTGTTTGAGTCATCTCGGGTACAGGTATAATAATCCGGAGCGTGTTTCTGATGTTCGTCTTGCGAATGAGACTACCGGAATTGACCTGATAGTTGGCGGGCATACGCATACGTTTTTGGATGCGCCTGATCGTGTGAAGAAAAATGATGGAAGTACGACGATTATTTCGCAGGTGGGCTTTGGCGGGATTGTGCTGGGACGGATTGATTTTGAGTTTGATCGAAGGAAGGCTGTAGTTCGGGCGACCGCCGCGAATCATACGGTATCGTAGGGGCAATTCGTCATCTCGCTTTATATAGTCATCGCGCACTATACCGTCATCGCGCTATTTATTGTCATCGCGCACGTGATGCGCGATCTCATTTTCATGGTTGGAATCTAGTTCGTTGAGATCCCGCATCTCGCTGTGCTCGTGCGGGAAGACGTTGTTGGTCATCGCGTACTTGATACGCGATCTTTTTAACGTTGCACCGTCGTCGCGCTTCACATCGTCATCGCGTACTTGATACGCGATCTATTATCTCAACACATCGTCATCGCGCACTTGATGCGCGATCTGTAGTTTATGGCTCGTCGCTAGTTCGTTGAGATCCCGCA
>JAIUMT010000159.1 GCA_022565415.1 Balneolales bacterium
AAACTTTAATCAAAGATGATAATCTAAACTTATATTCTCTAATCACAACCGTAGCTAATTAGGGAAGCCTTCACCACCACCTCCCATACATTTCCCCATGTTTTTAAGCGAAATATTGGCAATCTTCATCATATCAAAGTTTAATCAACTCATACAACGTTAATACCTGCGGGTGCCAAGCACATCCGCCCAAGATTACAGCATTGTGGAAACCATTATCCCCCTTTTAGAAGCCGCCAGAACCGCATCCGTATCCGTTCGCAACCTCAGCGACCAAAAACGATCCGAAATCCTGCTACACCTGGCTACTCTGGTAGAGTCATCGGTGAACGAAATCCTGGCCGGAAACCAACCCGACCTCGACGCCATGCCCGACGAAGATCCGAAAAAAGACCGCCTCCTGCTAACCGAAGCGCGGGTTATCGGATTAGCCCAAAGCCTCCGGGAAGTCGCAAAACTACCCGATCCCACCGGAGAAATTCTTCTCAAACGCGAGCTTCAGGACGGACTCCAACTCCAAAATATCACCACGGCGCTCGGCGTTGTCGGGGTCATTTACGAGTCCCGCCCCAACGTAACCATCGATGTGGCCGCATTGTGCCTGCGATCGGGCAACGCCTGCATCCTTCGGGGCGGAAAAGAAGCCATCCACTCAAATACCGTTCTCGTAAAACTGATTCACCAGTCGCTCGAGGCGTTCGGAGTTCCAACAGCGGCCGTTACCCTGCTCCCAACCGACCGAAAACACGTTAGTGAACTGCTCACCGCCACCCGCTACGTCGACATCATCATACCGCGCGGTTCAGATGGACTTATTCAATTCGTGCGCCAGAATTCGCTCGTTCCCACCATCGAAACCGGAGCCGGTGTTTGTCATACGTATGTCGAGCAGTCTGCCGATTTAACCATGGCCCGCGAAATTGTGGTTAACGCCAAGGTGCAGCGCCCGTCGGTGTGCAATGCATTAGATACCCTCGTGGTTGATGCAGCCATTGCCGAGAAGTTCCTACCACAGCTAAAAACCGAGCTCGAAGCGCATCAAGTCGAGATTTTTGCGGATGAAACTTCCTACAAAATTTTCGAAAAAGCCGGCTATCCCATGCTTCAAAAAGCCACCGAAGAGGATTTCGGAAGGGAATTTTTGGATTTCAAGTGCTCGGTGAAAGTGGTCGCGGGCGTTGATGAGGCTTTGAATCACATCGAAAAATACTCCTCCCGCCATAGTGAGACCATCGTGACCGGCGATGAACGCATTGGCGAGCTGTTTCTTCAGAATGTAGATGCGGCCGCGGTTTATGTGAATGCATCGACTCGGTTCACGGATGGTGGACAATTCGGCTTAGGGGCGGAAATCGGGATTTCAACCCAGAAACTGCACGCGCGCGGACCGTTCGCACTGGAGAAACTCGTTACAGAAAAATGGATCGTTCGGGGGAAAGGGCACATCAGAAAATAGTTCGTTCTGCCAAATCAGTCTGGAAAAATGAATTGCCCGGTTGAGATGGATTTCAACAAGCAACATCAGAGTAATCCTTAATCTATGTGTGCGATACCGTACCCCAAATCTACGCAATTCCTATCCAGCGAACTTTTCAAAACGACCTGGCTCGCAAAACAACTTGCATAGTCGATGTGTCAGGTACCAAAAAAACGAAACCCATGCTTATCTTATCCAAATATTGGCAGATGAACATGGGCTTCGACATTGATTTACGTAATCGGCAGAGTAAAAACTATTTAATTAGCGTCATTTTATTCGTTTTAACTTCATTTCCAACCTGAAGTCTATACAGGTAGAGTCCACTTGCAAGTCCGGCAGCATCGAAATTAACGGTATGTGTTCCAGCACTTTGCCGGCCATCTACCAATGTGGCAATCTGCTGACCTGTTATCGTATATACATCCAACCGTACTTGATCCGTCTGTGAAAGAGCATACTCAATAAGCGTACTCGGGTTAAACGGATTCGGATAATTCTGACTCAGTTTGATGGAAACCGGAGATTCTTCCGGTTGTATGCTTGTTGATGGTGAACCATCTCCACTAAAATGCAGTATGGTTCCACCGCTTCCCACAGCCCAACCCAGACTCTCGTGCGTGAAAACAACATTTTGCAGAGCATTAGAGGAAAAAGTTTCCTGAACAACCCAGTTAGCCCCACCATCTCTAGTGTAAACCATAACTCCAATAGAAGCACTGATCCCAACGGCCCAACCTGTGTTTTCATCAACAAATGAGATACCCCATAACAACCCGTTTGTATTGCTGGTTTGAGGGACCCAGCTTGATCCTCCATTGGGTGTATGTAAAATAGTACCGCTATTCCCAGAAATCCAACCAGTGTTCTCATCAATAAATGTGACATCTTGCAACGGATTCGATGTGCCGCTGGACTGAGCCGACCAGGTTTCGCCTCCGTTACTTGTCTGTAAAATAAGGCCATCACCACCTACAGCCCAACCTGTGCTATCATCAATAAAAAGTATACCATTCAGGTCATTGGTTGTCCCGCTTGACTGAGCCGACCAGTTGTCGCCACCATCGCTGGTATGAATAATTTTGCCATCCGTTCCAACTGCCCAGCCTAAGTTGGCATCAGCAAATACTACACTGATCAAGTTATTGGTTGTGCCGCTGGATTGAGCCGACCAGGTTTCCCCACCGTCGTTAGTGTGAACTATTGCGCCTTCGATACCTACTGCCCAACCGGAATTCGCGTTTGCAAATGAAACTGATGTTAGGAAGATGGATGTGCCACTGTCTTGTTCTATCCAATTTTCGCCTCGGTCGTTGGTGTGCAAAATCGTTCCACCTAGACCTACTACCCAACCGGTTTCGTTATCTATGAAATCAATATCGCGCAAATTACTTGTAGATCCGCTGGATTGGGCAACCCAGGTATCTCCACCATCGCTAGTATGCAACATTTGACCAGAATTACCCACTGCCCAACCATTGTTGCTGTCAAGAAAATATACACCCATAACGGCGTTAGTTGTACCACTATTCTGAGTATTCCAATTGGATCCTCCGTCGTTTGTGTAAATGATACTGCCATCAACAGCGACTGCCCAGCCGAAATTCGTGTCGACGAATGAGACACCTTGAATCGACATCGTTGTGCCACTTGTTTGGGTAACCCAGTTTTCTCCACCGTTGGTGGTTCTTATGATTGTTCCGTCATCTCCAACAGCCCAGCCATTGTTCTCGTCAGTGAATGCGACACCATTCAATGTTACCGTAAGATCTTCGCTACCCTGATCAACCCAATTGTTTCCTCCATTGCTGGTATGAAGTATCGTACCATTATTACCAACAGCCCAGCCATTATTCGCATCAACAAACACGACGTCTTGCAGAAGGTCACTTGTGCCACTAGTCTGTTCTACCCAGTTCTCACCGCCATCTGTCGTGTGTATAATTCTTCCAAGTAAACCTACAGCCCAACCTGTGTTCGCATCAACGAAATTCACGCCTATTAGATTGAATATTGATCCGCTATCTTGCTCAACCCAATCCTCACCACCATTGTTCGTGTGAAGAATTTCTCCGTTGCGGCCAACAGCCCAGCCCGTGTTGCTATTAATGAAGTAAACTTCGAATAGATCCCTGAGTGAGTCTGTATTCTGAAATTCCCAGGTCGATCCTCCATCGTTCGTATGAAGTATAGTGCTGGTATGACCTACCACCCAACCGTTGTTTTTATCTGTAAAATGGACTCCCCGTAGAAAATTACTTTGAGGAAGTGGATTTTGCCATTCCCAATTGCCATCAGCCTGAGCGAAGGTGGTCTGGGGTTGCCATGTAACCAGCATAGCTAATGTGAGAATGAGGCATTTGAATAGGGTCTTGGATAGTATCATAGTAACATTGTGATTTGCGTTTTCTGTTTTGAAACAACGTTGGCTTTTTGAGACAAATGTGTTGTTTAAACAACTTGAAAGCTCATTTTTAACCAGAACGCATGTGAGTATAAACAAACCTTTGATAGCTTAACTCCGGGGAGATTATTAATCTGAATTGGAGTGCTTTCCATAACATCTTGATTGAGTTTCTCACTTCTGACCGAATTAGCCCGGGGTGTAATGTCGGTGTCGATATGAAAAATAATCAATTGCTAGGCTTGGGGTTAGCGTGTTTTACTTAACTTTTATTGTGCTTAATGCATCATAATACAGTTTAAAGCAGAAGATGACAATACTTAGAAGTGGGTATTTCCTGAATTGCACTACTATAACTGATCCGCGCGCGTTCTTGTCTATGAGCATTTGCTGATAGATATGCTATTTACTTCAATTTTCGAACCGACCTTTTCTTTTCACCAAGTTATTGTTTAATAATAACTTCTGGCGATGAATGCGATTACTATGAACATCAATCCCGCGACCAGATATTCTGCAGTCGATAGCTGATAACCAAAAACAACAGTCCGAACCCGATAAATAGCAATATCCGCCAGATGGTTTCAAGCTGCGACAGGTCGATGATGAACAGTTTCAGCACGATCACAAGCAAAAGTGAGCCCGCCGAAAGCAACACGAAGCGGCTATGCATCCGAAGTGCAAAAATCAACACCCCAATGGCATACGCTGCCCAGATAATCGTAACCCAAGCCTGACCCGCATCAAAATTCTGAAACTCCCTCAAAACCCAGCCGAAAACTAAAATATGTGCGCCGATGAACCAATATTTCCGATACTTCACAAAAACGGACTTCCATCCGATCAAAAACACCATTCCGATATCGAACAAATTGGCAATCGCAGAGAACTTCAGCAACCCGGGATCTATAAGATGCGCGTTCACGAAGCGTGAAATTGTCCACAGCAGCAAAATCATTGAGACAAAATACGTCGTTACTTGACCCATTTTGTAGTCCTGAACTTGCTTCAGAATGAACATTATCGCCATCTGAGCCCACAGTAGAACAAAAAACTGATCCGAGCTAATCTTAATTGCCAAGGCCAGGTTCAGCAAGAGAAGTCCCGCGATGAAATGAGGAAAAACGAACACCTGTTTGGATGAAAACCAATGATAAACTGCGGAGGTGGCTAGCAGCACAATCCCGAATATGAGATATACATCTTCGACATAGGTTATATTCCCGGTGAGATTTTCGTTGAGAATGATTCCGCCGATTAAACTGATATAAACAAGCATCATGGTGAAATGCACCTTGATCCTGTGCGACATGGCGGGTGTTTGTTCACCGAGCTGACGGGTCAGAATCGTTAGAAATACCGGCCAGTGAAGTGCTCCAAATAGGAAGAAACCTACTAGAACAGGAAGACTTGAGTAAGAAATGTACTCATTCACAAAGATTCGGTCGACTGCTAGGCGGTCGTCGAGCATTAGAGCTGTGAGTAGGATTGCCCATCCGCCCAGGATGCTTACCCATTGCAGTGTCCACCATCGTTGCACGCTGAAAATCCAGGTCGAGGCCAGTAAAACAGTGGTCGTGTACAGAATGAGTCCCCAAGCACTGCCATCATCCGTGTATAGTAAGAATGGCGCCGAAAGTGCTCCCAGAACAGCAATGAGGCTTAAACTGAGGCGATTTTGTTGGAGGGATAAGTAGCCGGCACCGACTGAAACGAGCGCTGCTAACGATATGGCCACGCTGTATGGCAACAATTCGTACCACTGAAACGCAGCGAAAATAGTGAGGTAGAGTCCGGCAAATCCGCCTCCTTGCAAGACTTCGGCGAAGGCTTTTCGGGATTCTCGAAGGAGGATGCCTGTGGTGAGGAGGGCGAGCGAGAGCAGGGCTCCGATTGCGATTCGGGAAATGGGTCCGAGCCAACCCTGATCGATCGAGTACTTGAATAAAAATCCAATTCCCAGTAGCAAAAGTCCGATTCCGATCTTATTGAACCAGAATTCACTGCGTTTGAGATTGTCCAGGAACTCAGGGGTGTCTGAATCCGAAGGTTTATCTAACGCTGGATTTCGGGCGAAAATGTCGTCGATAGGGTCGGGTTCGGTCGAAAATGTCGGCGTTCGTTTAAGGGACTTTCCAGATGTTGGAATATCCTGAGGTGCTCCTTCAAGATTAGTCGAATGGGGTAAGTTCTGAGCTGTAGCTGAATTTAGAGAACCATCTGGCGAACTTGAATCCGATAATGGCTTGAATATCTCCCCACCTGACTTCACACCAGATTTTACAGCACGAAGTTCGCTTCGAAGTCGGGCGACCTCCGCTTCTAAATTATCGAGACGATCTTCGAGCTGACCCATATACCAGAATTAGAGTAGAAATTACAAAATTGGAATTTGGTGTTTTTTCACGACTAAACCAATTCTGTAATTTACTCTATAGATGTCATCATTAGTATTAGTTACTGTAGAGTATATCCAAAACATATTCTTCTTTATCCATCGCAGAAGGAAACGCAGAGATAAAGCTAAGTTCAGGTCTTTGAGCAGATATCAGTCTCGGGATTACGTTTGATGGTTGGTTCCAATCACTTTTACCAGAACGATTATTTAGTATGATTAATAAATCCGATTCGTTTAGGTCACCAGTAACGATTTCGTTAACCTCGTCGAGCGTTTTAAGACTGCGTAATTTAATTTCAATATCTGATTTAATTAAGTACAAGTCTCTTTGGAGCTTACTTTCATCTTGCTCGTAGTACATAATTTCCAACTCTGTTTTCAAGTTTTCAGCTAGTTTGAATAGCGACTCCAACAGGGACAGGAAATTTCGACCCGAATAACTCTGAGGATGTACCAATAGCACGATTTTCTTATAGGTTGAAATCGGATTAACTAGCTTACATATATAGGTCTGCTGTTTTGTTGTTAATAAAACCTGATCAAGAATACTACCAAAAATTCTGGTTGGGGTAGATATTACGCCGTTCCATCCAATCACAATATCTGTTACAGCGTTGTTTGTTGATGCATTTCGTATTCCCTCCGCTATATTGAGATTAGTCTCCACGACGGGATTCGCCTCAGAATTCACGGCATGTATGTGTCCTTTGGCTATTTCGAGAATCTTTTGTGCTCGTTCTCTTTGCTGTTCAACATCTTTATAGGTATTGATAACTGCTA
>JAIUMT010000160.1 GCA_022565415.1 Balneolales bacterium
ATAAATGCGCTTATTGACAATGATTCGAGCGGGTTAAGTCGGTTTTTGAAGGTCGGCGAACCCATTTCTCAGAAAATTATCGACGAAATATCTTCACGCGACCTGCGGGTGTTGCTATTCGGAGCGGCTTTTGGCCTGGCAGACCTGGCCGAAGATAACCCCATTTCGTTACCTGAGGGGAGTATTATTATGGAAACGGGTGGGATGAAAACCTATCGAAGAGAAATGTCTCGCGAACAGCTGCACCATTTGCTTGCTGAGGGATTCGGTGTTTCGACCGGGGATATTCACTCAGAATATGGCATGACGGAATTGCTGTCGCAATCGTATTCTACCGGCGATGGGTGGTTTAAGTCTCCGCCGTGGGTTCGGGTGAGTGTTCGCAATGCGTTGAATCCGCTCGAGGAGATGCCTGATGGGGAAGAGGGTTTAATTGGCGTGATCGATTTGGCCAATTGGGCGTCTTGTCCGTTTATTTTGACCGGTGATAGGGGTGTGCGGCGCTGGGATGGAGGGTTTAAAGTGCTTGGGCGCTGGAGCCAGTTTCATTTGAGGGGATGTAACTTTTTAATGGATGTGGAAAGATGATGAAACCTATTTCAGCGGAGCAAATCGCCTATTTTTTGGAAGAGTGGTTAACTGCGGTCGACTCGCCTTTGCATCGGGCCGTTGAGAAAACCATCGGGGAGAAGCTTTTCCATGCTTCGGATGTCCATTTTGCGGTAAATCATTTGCGTGAAACGGTGTTGGATGGTCAGCCGCAGAACTGGTTGGACGAAGTTCAGAATGAAGAAACCAATCACGGGCTTGGCACCGACTTGACTCAACCACAGAACTCATTACGCGAAGTTCAGAATGAAAAAAATACCCTCCGAACAATTTTATGTCTTCATGCAGGAAATCTGCCCTTGGTCGGATTTCAGGATGTGCTTGCTGTTTTGTTAAGCGGTGTGGGGTATGCTGGGAAGCTATCCAGAAAAGACCCGTATTTGCTGCAATCGTTTATTGATTTGGTTCGGAAACGCTATCCAGATGCGAATTTTCAGTCTAGTGTTGACATCAGTGCGTTTCAAAACAGGCAGTTTCAGGAGTGGATGTTTGCGGGGTCGGAGGGGAGTTTGCGGCAGCTCGAGAGGGAGCTGGTCTCGCGGCAGATTATTGTGCCACAGCACAGGGCGCTTCGCCGCACGGCGCATTTTTCGGCTGCATGCATCAATGAATTCAAAAGCTCAGACGCCCGGGACTTGATGGAAGCGGTACTTCGATATGGCGGGAAGGGTTGTCGCTCGGTTGCACTGGTATACTCGTACTTGGCACTCGAAGAAGTCGCACCAATGTTAACTGAGGCCGCCAACGAGTGGTTTCATCAGAATAAGTTAGATCCAAAACCCTTGCCGTTTGTCCGATATCGGAAAGCCTATAACTATGCGGTCGGGGTTCCGAGTTTACTTTTGGGATCGCATCTAATGCAGGCTGGTGTTGCCTCGCCCGATCATCCCGAAATTGTTTACTGGCAGGACTATCAGTCTCCGATTCAGGTCAAAATGAATTATTCCGGCATTTTACAGGAGGTTTACGGATGCGGCAATACGGAGCTTACTCCACTAAACCTGGCACAGCGCCCGCCCATAAACTGGAAACCGGACGGGGTCGATACGCTACGCTGGATAGTAAACTCAGAATTTTAAAACACTAATTCGTCGGGCTGCCTCTTCTCTTGATATTCGGTTCTGGGTAGCTGCGTCAAGGTCAGATTTTCGAACTGAAATGACGTATGTGTTCGCCGGGTTCAGTCCCGCAATTCGGGTTCCATCACGCAAAATCATCATCACAACCTGATTGTCGCCAACGTTCTGAAGCGTGGAACCGTAATTCAATAAGACGTGCAGCTTGATGCAATAGTTTTACACGCACTCAAAAAAAAGATACTTATTCGATAAAATGTTCGACTGAAGTCGTAAAAATGCTCAAAGCCTCATCTCTATCACCTACTGAGCTGCCCTCCACATACCCCTCACCCTTATAATTTTCCATAAATGTAGTGATGATGGAGATAATGCCGGGGTATTCTTCATTCAACTGACCGATGCTTTGAATATGACCGAACCATCCTGAAGGGTCGACCGCAATAAGTTTATCATCCTGTTCTCCCCGATCAGTCATCTTAATTACTCCGATAATGCTTCCCGGTACAACACTGCCACGATCTAATCGCTTCCCTAGTAGGAAAATGTCAATTGGGTCTCCATCACCGCCTAACTCAACGGGTAATAGTGTTCGTGGGATCATTCCGTAATTCGCCGGATAGGGCAAATACGACACCACTCTAAAGGAATCGGAACTTACCGCTTCCCACATCAGATAGCCCGTTTCTTTGTCGACTTCCCACTTCTGATTATCACCTGCGGGAATCTCAACCACAATATTCACCAGTGAATCGTTGTAATTCGGATCGAAACCACGCAAGAAATCGTGTGTCGTTATGATGAAATCGGATTCACTTGGCGGAAGTGGCTGTTGTTCGCATGCAGTGGCTACGATAATTGTAACTAAAATTATGAGCACGAAATTTTTTGAAATCATGGTGTAGGTTTTATAAGTCTTTGCGGAACGGTTAATCTGACCGACTTTTGACATACTGATAAACTTTTAAGCTGTGGGTTTTGATTGTCGGTAATCAATTCGAACAAATTCAAAGCTTTCTGAAAAAGTGGTTTTGATGTTCAGGCGTCGAAATTACACGAAAATTGATTCTAAACAATTGCCAGTAAGAGTGATCACATTCAGGGTTTTGGTGTAAGGGCATAAATAATAGTTGGTTGAGGTTGTGGTGGCATGCGCTCTGGTAATAATTTCTTAACAAATAACTAACACTAGCATAACACGAAGTGCGGAACTTTGGTGCAACATTAGCAACCAAAAGATATCCCATGAAAATCAGAAGCATTCTTCTTCTCGTTTCACTTCTCTCAATCTTCTCGCAATTTCAAATAGTACAAGCTCAGAATCTAGCTGTTCGAGGAATTATATCAGAATCTGGTACGAATGATCCACTAACTGGCGCGACCATCGTGATTCTTGAAAATCAACGTCTGGCTTCTGTTTCCGGACTCGACGGAAGCTACCTTATTCGCAATATCCCCAGTGGTTCTTACACCGTCCGTGTGTCATACATCGGATTTGAGCCTCAACAAAGAGAAATCACGATTACCAATTCAGATATTACGCTGAATATCGCTCTGCAAAATCAGGCGACGCAACTTGATGAACTCACTATTGCCGGACGGCGGGTGGGAAACACCGACGAAAGTGCCCGCAATACGGAAAGAAATGCAGACAATGTTGTGAATGTTATCGCAGCCCGATCTATTGAAGTTTCCCCTGATATCACCGTAGCCAATGTAATTCAGCGTGTTTCAGGAGTTTCGCTGGAAAGAAACAGTAATGGCGACGGACAGCATGCCATCGTTCGAGGAATGGACAAGCGCTACAACTACACCTTGGTAAACGGTATCAAAATTCCGAGTCCGGAAACCAAAAATCGATATGTACCCCTCGATATTTTCCCATCAGACCTTCTCGACCGTCTTGAAGTCACGAAATCGCTAACACCTTCGATGGAAGGCGATGCGATTGGCGGTGTTATAGACATGATAATGAAGGATGCTCCCGACCGCCTGGTTCTGGATTTCAACGTAGGATCAGGTTACAATCAGTTATTCTTCGATCGCGATTACCTCGGATTTAATGCCGGAGCAACTCAATCCAACTCACCTCGTGCAACCAACGGAGGCAGTTATCAGGCCAGCTCAGATGACTTCCCGCTAGAAAACCTGGATTTTCGTCAGAAAGATGCGCCTGTGAACCGAATATTGGGAATGGCCATTGGGAATCGTTTTATGGACGGACGATTGGGCGTGTTGGCAGCTGGTTCATATCAGCAGACATTCCGCGGCGCAAATAGCATGTTTTTTCAGACAGACACCGACCGTGAATCAAATAATCCGGTGTACTTTCAAGTTCAGTCACGCGAGTACTCATCCGAGCAAATGCGCTCAGGAATTCACGTAAAGACCGATTTCGAAATCGACCGCAATAACAAAATCGACTTTTATAATGCGGTTATTCGACTGAGTGATGTAGAAACACGGGCCCGGGTCGCCACGAACCTCCGAATTGGTCGCGATGGGGCTAGTTTTCTGGGTACTGGCCGACTTGGCTATTCATTTCGCTCGCGACAACGCGATCAGCAAATCTACAACTCGACTCTGCAGGGGCGCCACTTGATTACGCCAATTCTAGAGGCGCAATGGTCGGCAGTGTATTCAATGGCCACATTCAACGAACCCGACAGAGCAGAATTAGATCTGATTTCGGGAATCACACGAAATTCGAGTGGTGAACTGGTACAACAGCCCATTATTTACGATCGGGATTTGAAACGTCGATGGACAAACAACTCGGATCAGGATATTGCCGGTTACCTGAACTTCACCTATTACCAAAGCATTGCTGGCGAGCAAGTTCAGTGGCGAACAGGTGGAATGTATCGTCATAAGACTAGAAATAACGAGTTTAACGAATATCTGCTACGTGCCCAGCCAGCCGAGCAAGTTTGGGATGGAAATGTGAATAATTCGATGTGGCAACTGATTAACCCGATTGGTACACCTCGCGACGCGCTAAATTACGAGTCGGAAGAAAATATCGGTGCTGCATATTTGCAAGCCCGGGTGTTGATAGGGAATCTTCAGATTTTGGGTGGTGCGCGTTTTGAGTCAACAGATTTCAGTTGGGTTACCAATGCTCCAGACCGGGTTCCGGGGCGAATCGGAAGCACATCTTACACCAATTTGCTGCCGAGTTTGCATCTGAAATACATGCCTGTCGACAGAACGAACATCAGATTGTCGTATTTCGCCTCCATCAGTCGTCCGAATTTCTTTGAAGTTGTGCCTTACGAAATTGTGGATGAAGACTATCAGGAGCGTGGAAATCCATTTTTAAAGCACACAGAGGCACATAACATAGATTTGCGCTTCGAGCATTTTCCAACGCCTTTGGATCAAATTATGGTTGCCGTTTTTTACAAGAACATCAACAATCCGATCGAGCAGGCCTTACAGATCGAAGCCCAGCGCATATTTCTGCAGTCGAATAACTTCGGAACTGCCAACAATTTTGGTGTCGAGGTCGACTACACGCGCTACATCCGAAACTGGGGACTGCGCGCCTTCTACACCTTTACCGAGTCGCGCATTGAAACCAGCAAGATTTTCAGATTCCGCGACGATAATGGCAATTTCACATCCCGTCAGATTGATCAGGTGCGTCCATTGCAAGGTCAGTCGAGACACATTGCAAACACCTCACTTCTCTACAAAAACGGCCGACTTGGCACCGACGCACAGATTTCCATGGTGTACACAGGAAGACGCATCATAAGTGTATCTCCCTACTATGAAAACGACATCTGGCAGCGGGCATTTACCCAACTTGACTTCAGCTTCGAGCAGCGAATAACAAGCAATGTCTCGTTCTATGCCAAAATCAACAACATCTTAAACACCCCGCTTCGTGCCGACATCCGTCGGGAGAACACGGTGAATCCGCAGCAAGTGCCTTATGTGAATCAGACTAATAACGTGCTTGTTCGCGAAGATTATTACCAGCAGACCTATCTGGCCGGAATCAAAGTTAAGCTTTAACTACATACCTCAAACCGTGCATTACGCACTAACAACAAACAATACATAACTTTATGTTTACCAAAATCAAATACATTACTATAGCACTATTAGCCGGTGGCCTGATGGCTGCATGTTCCGACAGTAGCGGACCGGAACTATCTGACGGTGGCGATGATGATATCGTAACTATTGATGCAAATACTACTGAGCTTTCTGGCGCGATGCGCGGAACGTTGTTACGTGGTCGTACCTATCAAATGGTCGGTGACCTGATTATTCTTCCAGACGAAGAAATCCGGGTAGAGCCGGGTGTAACAATCGTAGCACATCAGGATGCAGAAAGTGGAATCGGTTTTGAAATCACCAACGAAGGTTCTTTCATTGCCATCGGTACAGCTGCCGAGCCAATATTGTTGACTGTTCCTGCCGAAAAACGCATTCCAGCTAACATCTTTGCTGGTCTTTGGGGTGGAATTCAGGGTAGCGAAACCACCAAAGCTATTGTACTTAAGCATGTTCGCATGGAATATGTTGGTGCCATTGGTGGAGAAGGAAATGCACGTGCGGGTAGCATTCGTTATGGTCTGTGGACACGTAGCGATCAAACCGAAGTTGTTATCGAAGACAGTTGGTTCTATGGTTCAAAAGATGATTTCTTCCGTCCGGTTGGTGGTAAGTTGAACATCGTTCGAAACGTGTTTGAATACATGGGCGAAGATGGTGGCGACATCATTAACGTAAAAGGTGGAACTGTAGGAAACGTTGCTTATAACCTTGTTATTGGTGGTGCAACCAACGCATTCAAACCATCAGATGACGGTTCAAGTACCATCCAATCGAATATGGGTATCTACAACAACACCATTTTGAACAGCGGATGGAGAAGAGCGGGTGCAAACCGTGGATCGAACATTAACTTCGAAGAAGGTGCACGCGGATTTGCCTACAACAACATCCTTGTAAATAACAAGAATGGTCTGCGAGTTTTGGCTAGCGCTGATGTTCAGAATGTAGCTTATGATAACAACCTCAAGTACGGAAGCTACCAGCAAATGGTAGATTTGTTCTTGAATCCGGATTCTGTAACTGAGCGGCAGCCAAACGATATTTTTGGTGATGTTCGTGAGAATGATCCTTTGTTCGTGAACTACAATGTTGATGCATTTTCCTGGGATGATTACAATGCGGGCGTAGATCAGCCAGCAGCGATGAATCAAGTATCAGACTACGATTTCAGGTTGGCACCGAATTCACCGGCTCTTAACGCTGGTAGAACTGATTTTCAGCCGGTTTCAGTTAATTTCACATTGACAGGAAATGCTGATCGGTCGATCTTAGCACCAAGTGTTGATCTCGGTGCTTACCA
>JAIUMT010000161.1 GCA_022565415.1 Balneolales bacterium
ATGTGATTTAACAACGAAGCACTTGCGGTGTTTAAGTTTACCCCAACGGTATTCACACAACTCTCGACAACATCATCTAGCTTCTTTGCCAATTTGTACTGGTTTACATCATGCTGATACAGCCCAACTCCGACCGATTTCGGATCAATTTTGACCAACTCGGCGAGCGGGTCCAACACCCTGCGCGCAATTGATATGTTACCCCGCTGAGCCGCGTCCAGGTCCGGAAACTCATCGCGGGCAATGGCAGACGCCGAGTAAACCGACGCGCCCGCCTCACTCACAATCAGATAAAATAACTCCTCAGACGGATTCTGATTTTTTCTTCGCTGAATGAGGTCGGCAATAAATGCTTCCGTTTCCCGACTCGCAGTTCCGTTTCCAATAGCAATGATGGATACATTGTGCTTATCGATGAACCGACTTACGACGGCTTCGGCCTCTGCCACGCGCAGGAAGGGCTCTGTGGGGTAGATCGTGTCGCCTTCCATGTACTTGCCCGTCTGATCAATAACGGCAACCTTACAGCCTGTTCTAAATGCCGGATCAATTCCCATCACAACCTTATTCGCCAGCGGGGGCTGCATCAGCAAATTACCCATGTTCTCGGCAAAGGTTTTGATGGCATGCTCGTCTGCAGTTTCAGTAAGTTCGTTACGCAACTCGCGTTCCAAAGCCGGATAAAGCAACCGTTTAAAGGCATCTTCGATGGCGTCGAGGAAATGGTCGGTGAAGATGCTATTTTCCGTCTTGAAAACCACATCGTCGATGTGATCCAGGCACTGTTCTTCGAAAACGTCCAGGTTTACGCTTAAAATACTATCGCGCTCGCCGCGATTAAGCGCCAGAATCTGATACGGCTTGAGGTACTTGATTTTGCACGAAAACTCATAGTACGACTCGTAAACGGTTCTTTCGGTTACAGAACTTACTTTTTTGGATGACAATGCTCCGTAATTTCGAAACTCTTTTCGCAGTTTTTCGCGAACATCGGCGTTCTCGTTTACCCACTCAGCGCAGATGTCTTTTGCCCCCTGAAGCGCGTCTTGTGCCGATTTAACACCTTTTTCTGCGTCAACGTACTGAGCAGCAACTTCCTCCGGATCGCCCTTGGTCATGGTTTGGTCGATCATTAACCGGGCCAGCGGCTCCAATCCTTTCTCCCGCGCGATGCTGGCTCGGGTTTTGCGTTTCGGCTTGTACGGCAGGTACAAATCTTCCAGCGTTTTGAGGTCGGTACAGTTTGTAATCGCCTTTTCGAGCTCGTCAGTTAGCTTTTCCTGCTCGGCAATCGTTTTCAGAATGGTAACTTTTCGGTCCTCAATGAGGCGGACATAATCAAGATCGTCGCGAATCGCACGCAGTTGTTCCTCATCTAGATCGCCTGTCACCTCACGACGATATCGGGCCAGGAAGGGAATAGTAGCACCTTCTTCAAGTAGGGCCGATACTTTTGAAATCTGTGATGCATTGAGTTGTAATTTGGCAGCTATGAAGCTGAAGATCTGGGTATCAGTCATTAGAATATCGTATTTTCAAAGTATAATTTTACAGGAAACCAATATACAACCCCGACATCAAAGTTGATTACATGAAAACCGAAGAATTACTCGCCAATGCCATTAAATTTGCCCAAATCGGCGGAAACCATACGCTGAATTATTTCAGAAAGTCGGTCGAGGTGATACGAAAGGCAGATTCTTCGCCGGTTACCGTCGCCGACCGTGAAGCAGAATGGAAAATTCGTGAATTAATTCAGGCTGCATATCCGGAGCATGGAATTATCGGGGAAGAGCATGGTCGTGTAAATCCCGAATCGAATATTCAATGGGTTTTGGATCCCATCGATGGCACGGTTTCGTTCATTCATGGAATTCCGCTATACACCACGCTGATTGGGGTTTTGGTCGACAATAAGCCCGTCGCAGGGGTCATTTATGCACCTGCAATGGATGAAATGTGTGCAGGTTCTGCTGAGTCTGGCACCACATTGAATGGTGTCAGCGTGAAGGTTCGCCAGTGCGAAAATCTCAAAGAGGCGACCCTCATCACTACCGACAGAAAGAACATCCGAAAGTACAATTTTGACGCGCCTGTTAATGAATTGATGAAAGCTGTTCGTGTTGACCGAACCTGGGGCGATGCTTACGGACACATGATGGTAGCCAGCGGAAGGGCAGATGTGATGTTCGATCCCATTTTAAATATTTGGGATGCAGCAGCGTTATTACCTGTAGTTGAAGGAGCAGGCGGACATTTCATAGATGTGAACGGAAATGCTGATATATCAACTGGTAACGGAATTTCAGTTGTGCCCGGATTGCGAAACGAAGTACTTTCCTATTTTAACTAAGAGTACTAAGCTATTGAACTTCATATATATACAATGAAAAAACTTCTATTCTCAGTTCTTTTTGTTTGCAGCATTGCGGCATCATTATCGGCCCAGATATCTGAGTATTCCGGCTGGCATGATTATCCCTTCGAATTTACGCATCTGCAGTTAACATTGGATATGGATCCGGAGTCGGAAGTGGTTCGTGGAGTAGCTGCCTGGCAAATGAGAGTCAATTCTTCTCAAGCCCGGGAGATTGAACTTGTCGCCCTCAGAACGGATGTTATTTCTGTCTTAATTAACGAGAGAACAGTTGACTTTCATGCACGTGTCGACACTTTGGTGGTTACGTTACACACCGCTTACGATATCGATACCCGTTTCAAGCTGGAAGTTAAATACAAAACGGAATCCGATTTTGGAGTGCATCGTAGCGCATCTGGCGCATTTTGGTCATCTTTGTTGCCCGGAGCAGCCTCAAACCTGCTTCCATCCGTTCCATCACCCGAAATTCAGACTCCAACCGACATCAGAATAATTGTTCCTGCTAACTGGAAAGCGGTGGCCAACGGGAAGAATCTGGCAAACATCTTACTTCCAGAAGGGCGTCGGCTTTATCATTGGCGTTCTGTTACTCCCGTTGCAACGACCGATATCGCCGTTTATGCTGGTGCTTTAGAAGTCGAGACGATCACGCAAAACGGTACGGTCCTTTCTGTATACAACGAACCCGGCTCGCTAACTACTCAAGAAAGGGCCAAGCTGATGGAGACTCTGAAGGAGTTCACTGCGCAAACTGAAAATATGCTGGAAAAGCCTCTTCCTTACGGGGCATTGAACGTGATCTATCTGCCAGACCATCGTTGGGAAACACGTTTTTCTGTCGGCGGTTTTGCCTATGTTTTTGAAAATGGAGGCGATTATAACAAGCAGATTGCTCGGGCGATTGCTGGTCAATATATGGGACTATTTCATCGCTCAAAATCAATAGATGATAATAGTCATATTATTGCAGCTCAATCTATTATATATCACAACCTAATAAATAGTATAGGGATTGATAACCGTTCACTTCAGAAGCATGATTATCCAGAGTGGTCCACTTCGATCTGGAAACCGCTTACCTCAACTTTTTTGAATTATGGACTCACTTTCACAGATTCTGAGTACGATTTCCTGCTTACTGATTCACAACAAGCAGCGTTAGATCAGCTGCAAAATAGTCTTGCCGAAATAGTGACGCACCCGGCGGGAGCTTACTCCTGGAATGATTGGATGTCTAAACTAGGCGTGGAAAACCCCGAACCATTTATTGACATTTCTGAGCCAAACCTCCCGGAAGTCGAATCATACACGGTGATTTATGAGCTCGATGAAGAGAATGGTCGATACGAGTTTGAAATTATTCCTGATAATACATATCCAGATCGTTACTTATCGCTGGTTATTCGGCAGTTTATGGACGGTGCAGTCACCGATTTAGAGATTCTCGCTAGTAACAGGGGTGATCGATTACACCTCAATGCAAGTGGATTTGTTGAAAATATGTACCTCATAAACGACAATCCGAATCTGAATTTTATCGAAATCAAGCCAGCGGCATTTTGGTTGTATCAGTTACGACGCGATAGCGATCCGGCCCGACGGATGGAGTCTGCACGTGGATTTGGTCGGGTTCAAAACGATCCCGACGTTCAGCTAATTCTTCAGGATCTCATTAGAAACGAACCGGATGAAGATGTGAAAGCTTCCCTTGTGACCAGTCTGTCACAAATTCTTGGAGACGCTTTCGGGACTCACCAACGTTTTATTGAGCTATTTAATGATTCATCCAGAAAAGTTCGTTTTGCTGCGCTTAAGGCAGTGCGAAACTACAAAGGAAATGAAGCTGTGCAACAAGCTGTATTTCGAATTATAAGTCAGTCTCAAGACATCGATTACGTAAATTTGGCTATCGAAACCTACGAATATATCGTAGATGAAGCCGAATTCTATTCGGTTGCTAGAGGGCTGATACACGAAGACCAAGACGACTTGGATTTCACCGCAACCATCATCCCCAGAATCGTGAATACATCTCAGGGACGCACATTTGCGCCGAATCTCATGCAATACCTGGGTAGCGAATATTCATATTCACTGCGAAAACTGACATTTGATACGCTTATACGAATTGAAATGGAGTCAACATACTGGCGCGAAATTCTACCAGATTTGTTACGTGATGCGGATCCCCGGTTTCGCTACGTCGCCCTTGAGCTGGTTCATCACTTGAATGCATCTGATCGCGATGAACTGCTTCAAGAACGACGTTATAACGAATATGACGTGCGGGTGCTGGAAAGAGTGATGTCGCAACGTAATTAGTTATAGCGCAGCCATTTGAACAACTCTCCAAACGAGGCTTTTTTACCGTACATCAAAATACCTACGCGATAAATTCGGCTGCTCAACCAGATTAATGCGGTAAAAGCTAGCACCATTAAAACAACGCTGAGCAGTATTTCCCACATCGGTACCGGCGACATGGCCACGCGCATGGGCATGAGCATAGGTGCAAAAAATGGGATTAAACTAGTGATGGTCGAAAATGTTGAGTCTGGATCAGATGCCACATTTCCGATAAACAGCAACGGAATCATGATGGGAATCATAATCGGGATCATCAGCTGATTTGCATCACTTTCGGAGTCAACTGCCGATCCTACGGCAGCAAATAGCGCACTGTAAATCAAATATCCCAACAAGAAGAAGACGATAAATACGATCCAGGTTTCAATTCCGATGGCCGGAATATTGAAGGGAAGGTCAGCAGCCTGAGCGCCGGCTTCAGCACCTGTACCAGATGTGCCTCCCATCATTAATGCCGCTATCGGACCTGCGACGGCGAGCAATGCCGCACCCGAAACCGACCAAAGCGCAAATTGCGTTAATCCAAGGGCACCAACGCCTAAAACTTTACCCATCAGCAATTCAAATGGCTTTACTGAAGATGTAATTACCTCAATTATTCGGTTGGTTTTCTCTTCAATAACACTACGCATAATCACGGCTCCGTAGCCGAACATCGCAGCGTAGATTATAAAAAACATGATGTATCCCACGAAAAACAGGGCCATGGTGTCTTGAGTTTCCTCGCCTGTTTCAGTAATTCTTCGGGTTTGTAGGGATGTTCGCATGGCAAGAATATCGCGGATGTCGGCGCTTACCTCTGCACGATCAAGGCGCTCGTTCTGTAATGCAGTACGGATATCACTTCGAAGCTCACTTACCAGACTGAGTCCGCCACTGCCACGATAAAAAAGCTCAGGTGCCTGTTCGTTTGAAATGGTCTCCTCTGTTATGCGTATATATCCGTCAATTTCACGCGCCATAACCATTTCCCGCAGACTGTCGACCGGAGTGTCGGGATACGATACATATCGCTCCGGATTCATCTCAGCTAATCGCTCATAAATGGTCTCTGTATTGTCTTGAATGCCGATTACATGTGTTTGCTCGGTATCCATCATGCTTAAGAAAACGGGTACGGCTATAAGGATTAGTAATCCCAATGGTGCCAAAAGGGTAGATATGAGGAAGGCTTTTGTGCGAACCCGCGTGATGTACTCGCGTTTGAAAATGAGGAAAAATTTGGATGTGTTCATGGGCGTTAAACGGTTACAGATTCTTTTTTTACGGTCTGAATGAATATTTCCTGCAAGGATGGCAGCACAAGTTCGTATCGAATGATTGTTACATGCTGCATGGCCGATTCAAGAATGGATTTAGGATCTACTCCTACATCGGGCACGATTTCAGCGAAACGATTTGACCTGTTTAAAAATCGAACGTTTTGGATGGTATCTAGAAATGAGCTGTCTCCTTCGAACTCGAGAACCACCGTATTTTTCCCGAACGAGCGTTTGATCTCACCTAAATCACCCTGCAAGACATTCTTCCCTTCTTTGTAGAGGCAAATGTAATCGCACATTTGTTCTACCTGCTCCATCCGGTGTGTTGAAAACAGAATGGTCTTACCGCGAGATTTCAATTCCAGAATAACATCGCGCAGAAGCTCGCTGTTGATGGGATCGAGTCCGCTAAATGGTTCATCGAAAATGAATATTTCAGGGTCGTGGGCAACGGTTGCAATGAACTGAATTTTCTGCTGCATCCCTTTCGACAATTCTCCAATCTCCTTTTTTGCCCAGGTTTTGGCTTCGAATCGTTCGAGCCAATATGAAATGGATTTTCGTGCGGTGGCAATATCGAGCCCTTTAAGTTGAGCCAGGTATAGAAGTTGTTCACCGACTTTCATCTTTTTGTATAGTCCGCGTTCTTCGGGCATGTAGCCGATTTCGCGTTGGGTTTCCGGACTAGCGATTTTGCCATTTACCAGTATTTGACCCGAATCCGGAACCATGATGTGGTTTATCATACGAATTGTAGTGGTTTTTCCGGCACCGTTCGGACCTAGAATTCCATAGATTTTTCCCTCAGGAATATCAAAAGAAACATTATCGACGGCTTTGTTGGTACCAAATGTTTTACTCACATTTTGAACCTGAATCATTGACATAAGTTTTGAGTTAGGTTAAGGTTTTGGCTATGATACGGTAGTACTATCAATGAGTTGTCGAAAATCTCGTCTAATTTCAAGCATTA
>JAIUMT010000162.1 GCA_022565415.1 Balneolales bacterium
GCCTTACACGCCGCCCGCCCGTGCAAAATCATCAGATGAGAAATATTGGTCCACTCTTCCTGCGGAAAAAGCTCCATCAGATCCTTCTCTATCTTTACCGGATCTTGGTGAACCGTAAGCCCGAACCTATTCGAAAATCGTCGTACGTGCGTGTCGACCACAACGCCATGATTTATCCCAAACGCGTTGCCAAGCACAACATTTGCCGTTTTTCGAGCCGCCCCGCGCAGCGTTAGCAAATCATCCATATTCTGAGGAACCTCACCATCGAACTCCGAAAGTATTCGATTGGCAGTCTCTTTGATGCTAAGCGCTTTATTCCGGTAAAAACCCGTTGATTTCACGTCTAGTTCGAGCTCGGCTAGGTCAGCCTCGGCAAAATCCTCTACCGTCGGATACTTTTTAAATAACTTCTCAGTAACCATATTGACCCGAATATCAGTACACTGGGCACTCAAAATGGTCGCAATAAGCAACTCAAACGGGGTGGTGTAGTTCAGCTCGCAATGCGGATTCGGATAGTACTTATACAAGACTTCCAGTAATTCTTCAGCGATGATTTTTCGTTTCTTTTTCGAAATTGCTCGTGGCATGATGTTCTTTTTACTAGTTTACACTTTTGAATTAACCCTCAGCTTATTCAATACATTCCTGAAATCGCCCGGTAATTCTGAGTCAAATTGCACGTTTTCTTTGGTTGATGGGTGAACGAATCCCAACGTTTTAGCATGTAAACATTGTCGACCGAGCGTTTCAAAAAGGTTGTCGTACATGGACTTCCGTCCCCCTGTATTCGGGCCATATCGAATCGCCGTCCCGCCGTACGTAACATCTCCGAAAACGGGAAAACCATTATGCGCGAAATGAACCCGAATTTGATGCGTCCGGCCCGTTTCCAGCCTCACTTCAACCAGCGAGAGATAGTCGAAAAATTCAATCACTTTATAATGGGTAACGGCACGTTTTCCTTCGCCTTCATCCAGAACGGCCATAATTTTCCGGTTACTGCGCGACCTGCCAATGTTTCCCTCAAACGTCCCCTCCGCCGGAGGCTGTCCCCACACAACTGCCCAATACGATCGCTCCAGGTCATGGCGCGAAAACTGCTCGGCAAGAAACGCATGCGCGCGATCATTTTTGGCCACAACCATCAGTCCAGATGTGTTTTTATCGAGGCGATGCACAATCCCCGGACGAATCATGGGATCGTTCACCTCCGATAACGTCTCGGCGTGATGCAATAATCCGTTCACCAACGTGCCGGTCCAATTCCCGAATGCGGGATGCACAACCATATCTGCCGGCTTGTTGATAATAATGATGTCGTTGTCTTCGTGGACGATATCAAGGGTCATTTCCTCTGCTTTTGCCACGGGTGGCGGCGGCTTCGGCAACGTAATTTCGATGCGATCGCCGGGCTGCATTTTGTAGGAAACCTTCTCTACAACCCCATTTACCAGAACATGTCCGTCTTTAATTGCTTCCTGAACCTTGTTTCGCGTGGCATTTTGCACGAACTGAGTGATGTACTTGTCGAGGCGCAGGTTCTCGTGATGTCCTGGTGGAACGGTGAAATCAAAATGTGTTTGGTCGGAGGTATCCACGTTTTTGGATTAAATGGCTGTTTTTGCATGGCAAGACGTGGTGAGTCTCGCGGAACTGATTGCCTAAGATACGGAATTATATGCGTTCCACTTTAGGGGCACAGTAGCTCTTAGAAAATGGATTAACAGATGCATATGAAACTTAAAAGTGCCCGACTTTATGAATTCTGCACCCAGACTCTTGTATCTGAAAAGCGGAAATTTAACTACGGGGCAATTTCGTTACGCGTCACTTCTTTGTGGTGGCACGACAATCAATTCGTTTCGATGTTTGTGATGGAAAACGTGGCGTAATAATTAATTGCAAAAAAAATCCACATCAACACTAGGCTGATGTGGATAAATTAGTAAGGTTTATCGGTCAGGTCAGGATTCCTCGTCCCTCAAACCGATTGGTAAGACATCTTTCGGATCGGGCATCTCGACACCTTTCTGAGCCAGACGCTCTTTAACCAGGTCTCGGTATTCTTCTCCGTAAATGTCTTGCATAACAGACTCGCGGAATTCTTTAGCACGTCGGAAAGCTTCTTCTTCGCCGAACTTGCGAACACTCCATTGTCTGTTTTTGATTTTGCCTTTCGACGGCGACCAGGTAACCTGGTAGTACATACTTACATCACCGTTGGCATTCGTTTTAGTAGTACGGGAAACTCCAATAATACCAGACTTATTGCGCTTATCGTGCGTAACCAGTCTGCGTTGATTGGTATCTGGCACACTACTAAGCGTTTCAAGCGCGACTTGGCGTGCTTTTTTCGCAAAGTTCAATGCCTTATCTGTTCCACCATACTTACTGTCTGAATACAGCTTTGAGTATGTTCGACCATTCTTATATATACGGACGTACCATCCGTGAGTACCTTTCGAGCCGATACGACTGATACCCTTCATTTCGGGATCTCGTTTTTTCGCCACGATACTTCCTTTGTCAATTTGTTATTGTTGTAACCCCCGATTCGCAGAAAAAGCAACTACCTTAAAAGGCGCTACTACTCTGAAGACCAGTATTTTTCTCACAGGCTTTCCAGATTCACTCACATATTTACTCAACTACATAGACTATAGCCTGTACGATATAAAGTAGTTCATCTGTACCTTATTGTAAAGTGCAATTTATCAAATACTAAGTCAATCTGTAAGACTTACAACAATTCGTTACTTTTATTAAAGCCAATTGCGATATTAGGCCGGTGGCGTCCAGTTTTTCATGCGTGTTTTGATGACATCTCCAATGCGATCCCAACTGATTCGCTCTTGTGTCATGGTGTCTCTGTCGCGAATGGTAACCGTTTGATCTTCAAGTCCGTCGAAGTCTACAGTGATACAGAACGGAGTTCCGGCTTCATCCAATCTTCGGTATCGCTTACCAATAGAACCCTTCTCATCAAACTGAACTTTGTAATCGTCGCTGAGGTCATCTTCGATGCGCTTAGCCACCTCAATCAGATTTGGTTTCTTAATCAGCGGGAAGATTCCGGCAGTGATCGGTGCTAATTTCGGATGCATTTTCAGTACGACACGAGTTTCTTGAGTTCCTTCTTTGTCGCCGGGAACGACTTCTTCGCGATAGGCATCACAAAGAACCATCAAGGTGGACCTATCAAGTCCTACAGAAGTTTCAATTACGTACGGAATGTAGCGTTCTTGGGTCTGAGGATCGAAATATTCTAGTTTCTTGCCCGAGAATTCCTGGTGCTGACTCAAATCAAAGTCGGTGCGGTTGTGAATTCCTTCGAGTTCCTGCCATCCAATCGGGAATTTGTACTGAATATCTACCGCTGCTTTGGCATAATGCGCTAATTTGTCTTGTGGATGCGGGTGGAAGCGGAGGTTTTCCTCGCGAATACCGATGCTTTTGTGCCAATCGAGTCGCTCTTGTTTCCACTGCTCGTAGAATTCTTCATCGGTGCCGGGCTTCACGAAAAATTGCATCTCCATTTGTTCGAATTCGCGCATGCGGAACACAAACTGCCGGGCGACTACTTCGTTACGGAATGCTTTTCCGATTTGAGCGATTCCGAAAGGAACAGCTACGCGGGAGGTATTCAGTACGTTCAGGAAGTTCACAAATATTCCCTGAGCGGTTTCGGGACGTAGATATACAGTCGAATCTTCACCTGCGGTAGCTCCAAATTTGGTGCTGAACATGAGGTTGAATTGCTTTACTTCAGTCCAGTCGAAGGCGCCGGAGTCAGGAGACTTGATTTCTTCCTGCATGATGATGTCGTAGAGATCCTCAGACAGACTTTTGCGGGTCCCGGTGGTGTCGAGCAATTCCTGAATGCGATCTGCCTCATCTTGTTTGCCCTTTTCTTCGAGCTTTGCAATGTGACCTTCGATGATGTGATCGGCACGGTAGCGCATTTTGGACTGTTTGTCGTCGATCATCGGATCGTTGAAACTGTCTACGTGTCCACTCGCTTTCCAAACCTTAGGATGCATCAGAATAGCGGCATCAATTCCTACAATATTACTGTGTTTTTGGGTCATTGATCGCCACCAGGCCTGATTTAGCTTTCTTTTGAGCTCAACGCCGAGGGGGGCATAATCGTAAACGGAGGCAAGTCCGCCGTAAATTTCGGAAGATTGAAAAATGAAGCCGCGGGCTTTTGATAAGGAAACTATCTTTTCCAGACTCTTAAGTTCAGACATGGTTGCGTGTTATGTTAGTAAGTGAATTCATCCCAAAAAGAACGCTAAGATACGAAAATACGGCGACAGAAGGGTAGTGGGAAGTGTCACTATGTATTTGAAACCTGTGGCAGCAGTAGGTTTCACACAACCTTTTCAGAATTTTCTATAGTGAATTCAATCAACGTAAGGAGAAGTATATTTTATTGATATTGACTCTAAAGACCATTTTTTCTGTAATTCTGATCATTAATGTAGAGTCGTTTCGACAAAGAAGATGGTTTTCTAGGCACATCGGTGAAGCTTGCCCCAAGTCACCCAATCAATAGATTTTCGCCAAAACTCTAGTTTAATGGTTTATTAGTTGTACTTATTCAGATCGTACTCTAGAAACACCCCATGATGTTTTCCCAGAAGAGACAGAGGATCTTTCGAACCCAGTTCCCTTAATAGCGAAAGCGCTTGAATTAATATCGGTATGTCTATGTTCTACTTTTTTAGTGCCTACAGGAACAAATCGGAAGGGCATATGTCCGTGAAATCGGTAGTATGACTCATCATTTTCAATAGTATAATATGTAAGTGCACGTCCCGAAAAATTTGTAGAGGCAACTTGTGGAAAATATTGACCCACTGAGGAATTTATTACAAACCATTGTCCTGATAACGTTTCAATTATTTTAAAGGTATCTCCAAAACCAAATGGAGTAGAGTTAACGGGTTCAGTACCATTAAAAATATAAGTCTCTGTTATACCCTCAACCTCAGCAGTTAAGGTGTATGTTGTTATATATTCATTTTTTTCAATGTTTACAAAGTTAGCAACGGTAGTCCCTCTCCTAACAGTTCTTGCCTGACTTGGGTCGCCACTTGCATAACTATGATTGAAATTCCATACATCTCCAACATCTACAGAAAATAACTCCTCCAGTACTTCATCCTTACTAATCATTAAAATATTTGCAGACTGAGATTCATTAGTGACATAGAAACTATTCGAATGATAATCGGGGCTCTCGGCTACAAGTACTGCCGGATAATCGTCGATTCTGACAAATGCGGAATAGAACTCATGGTTGGGAGCTTTACCGATAAATCCACTGCTACCATTATTTGTATTCGTAATGGTTCCGGAAATCTCCAACGTTGCTGGGTTAACAGACTCTGTAATCTTTCGAGGTGTCAAATAAACCTTACTAAGTGGGCCTAATTGAAGAGGAACGACAATTCCTGAACTCGGATACTCTTGAAATACCCAGCTGTCATTTTTTGTATCGTATTCAATTGTCAAGCTAAAATCATTCGGAGCGTCAATACTTAAGCTGCCCTGACCATACTCATTAGTTAATCCTTCGAAAATTTTAAAGTCTGAATAGTATAAACTGTACTTCACAAACCCCGTGATTTCATCTCCAGTTGTATTCTCCACTTGAATTGATCCGACTTCACTTTCAATAAACTGCATATCAATTTCATTTGAATTAGTTTCCTGTAAAGATATGTCTTCGAGGAATACATTGTAGCCGATTCTGTGAACAAATAACTGATACAGTGTGTCTGGGTATACATTTATATGAAGGGAGCTATCACTAAATTCTGTAAGACTAAATGACCGTTTAATATTATTATTTAAGATCAGTATGACACTCAACTCGTCGTAAATATCCTGAGTCATTTCAAATGGGAAGTTTACGATGAAGTTAGTGTCAACAATTTCATCATCAACACTGCTAACCACTCCATCTTTACATGAAACGAGAAAAACCACACAGACTAAAGGAAGCAAGAGCCACAAATTCCCAGTAAATGTCGACCTATTTGATGTGATGCTGTTTTTCATTTTATTTCTCTCTACTCTGTGATTGGTATTTAGTCGAGGTCGCTTTCATTATTAAAAATACTAAAGTAATAAGAATTAATTTAAGTCAAAACGAGTTAAGGTGCTATAAATATTCAATCTTGGTAAATTTCAAGATAGATGCAACATAGTTCGTGTTAAACAATAGTTAAATATGGGCTTTTCCCTCATAGCGGCGCATTTTACTTCAAAAGATTCTCATTGTACTTAGTACCAAGTACTTTAGAATCGCAGATCAAATCTTTGATTTTCTATGTATCTTCTAAGTCCATCATGTTTGTGCGCAATTAGGGGCGCACTTTTCCAAAAATAATATTTAAAAATGAGCAAAATTAGAGTTGGAATTTTAGGCGCGACCGGCGCTGTCGGACAAAAGTTTATCAATTTATTGCAAGGTCACCCGTGGTTTGAAATTACGGCTTTGGGTGCGTCGGAGCGTTCATCCGGCAAGAAATACAAAGATGCAGCTAACTGGATTGAGGCGGTAGAATTGCCTGAGAACATTGGCGAAATGACGGTTTCGGGATGTTCTGTAGCCGAGTTAAGAGGCGTTGACTTCGTTTTTTCTGGACTCGACGCATCGGTTGCCACTGAAATCGAGGGGAATCTTGCCGCTGCCGGAATCCCGGTCATTTCCAACGCCAAGAATTTTCGCACGCATGCCAACGTGCCATTGCTGGTTCCGGAAGTGAATCCGGATCACACAGAGATGATTAAGGCCCAGAATTTCGATCCGAATGGCAAAGGATTTATCGTTACGAATCCGAATTGCGTGGTTGTGCCGCTGGTTATGGCGTTACGTCCGCTCATGGAGGCGTATGGAATTGAGGCTGTTTCGTTAACGTCGTTGCAGGCTGTTTCGGGCGCCGGATACCCCGGAGTTGCGA
>JAIUMT010000163.1 GCA_022565415.1 Balneolales bacterium
ACCGACAGCGATTGACGAAAAATATCGGCACTTTCTACAAATCCAAGATACGTAATGCCAGCTTGTTCCAATTTAACCTGTTGTGACGACGACATCTTTCCACCGGCAACTTCCATCTTCAAATCGGGTTGCAATGACTTTAATTTTGGCCATATTTCGTCGATGAACCAGGTTAGTCCGTCGCGGTTGGGTTCCCACGACCAATCTGCGATACAGCCAATAACGCCGGCGCGTTGATGAGAGGGATTGGGTGGACCAGGGAATGTTGTACCAGCCGTAACCACCGCAGAGGGGATATTCGGATTCATCTCGGCTAGCACTTCTTTGTCGCGCGAGGTTATGGCGGTGAGTCCATCAATTTGCTGCATAACGGCATACTCAAAGGCTTTCATCAGATTAGCCTGACGAGCATAAATCCAGGAAAAAGGCCACTTGGCAACCCGGGCATTGCGTTCCAAAACCTGATACTCCACATTTGAACTTCTAAGTACAATGGGAACACCAGGAAACTTGCGCCGAAGAACTGAGATGAAATGTCCGACAAATACTCCCTCAAGCAAGATAATCTCCGGAGAAAACTGCATCTCATCGAGAAGGCTTCGGAAAAGCGTGCGATTCATACGGTGTGATATAGTAACTGGAAGCTGCTGTAACTCGGAGCCAATAAATGCCCAGGGATAATACTTACGGTATTTCCCGTCGGTTAAGTGCCACTGGGCCCCATCTAGCATCTCAGTGTTTTGGGGATGTTTATTGGATGTGAATCCTGCAAGGTGCACATCATGACCATCGCGAAGTAAGTTTTCGGTTAAATAGTGCACATACATGGCACCACCGTCAACCGGCGGAGAGGGAACACGGGCAACTATTTGAAGTATCTTCATGAATGGGTAGTTGTGGATTGACGTGAAAAATGGGGCTTATACCACCGAATCGCAACTCTAAACTACTGTAAATGGTAGTGGTTTGCCAAAAAAATGAACTTTATTTGCCAACATTGGTTACCTTTACTGCTATTCAAATTTCAGCTAAAAACACTACATGCTATCGACTGAACGCCCTACGGTTACCGTCATGATTCCGACCTTTAACGAGGAACGGCATATAGAAGGGGTAATTCGTTCTTTTCAGCAGTCGACCTACGATAACATTAGTGAAATTCTGATTGGCGATGGACGAAGTACCGATCGTACCCGCGAAATTGTATCGGAGCTGGCAGACAAAGATGATCGAATTAAACTGATTGATAATCCTGATAAAATTCAGTCAGCCTCGCTTAATCAAATGATAACCCTGGCTCAGGGTGAAGTACTTGTTCGCGCCGATGCCCATTGCGAATACGATACAAACTACGTATCTGCATGCGTCAAGGCAATGCGGGATTCCGGCGCTGTTTGTGTTGGTGGCGCCCAACGTTTTGTGGCAAGTAATGCAGTTCAAGCTGGCATAAGCCTCGCCGTTCGCACACCTGTAGGAAGCGGTAATGCACGGTATCGCGACAATCAGTATGATGGTCCTGCCGAGACTGTCTTTCTTGGATGCTTCTTGAAATCCATCTTCGCCAAAACGGGACTTTTTCGAACCGATATGCTGGTAAATGAAGATGCCGAGTTAAATATTCGCATCCTGAAGCACTTTCCAAACGGCATACACATCAGTAGCGATATTAAAGTGTGGTACTATCCGCGGTCTAGCTACAAAGCGCTGTGGATACAATACTTTCGCTACGGTACCGGACGGGTTAAAACACGTAGTCTACATCACGGCGAAGGTGGATTGCGTGCGGCTATACCATTTTGCACATTGACTGCATTGGTGTTGATAACCATCAGCGAACTTTTGTTGAGCGGATCTATCACCTACAGTGTAGCACTACTCCTGGCTATGTTTCTTTTCATTACGTTGGTAAGTGCGCGAGTTTCTGTTCAAACGCGTAAAACTTTCGGCTCGGAAATCTGGCGCGGAGATGTTGGAGCTCGTCCGTCATTTCTGAGTCGTTGGATGCATACCCTTGCCACATCCATCACGTTTAATTTAGCTCACGCCCTTGGCTTTGCCTGGCAACTTTTTTTTAAACCCCCGTTTTCCGGATGATTTAGTACACAAACCGGAACGCTTGTAATACTGCATAATTTTTGATGAACATCCTTTTAATCGACAAAAACCTCACTGATCCGGTAAATTATCATAAGTGGACGCTGCTGGCCCAAAAACCCGGAATCAGTATGTCGGCCGTTACCCTAAATTACGGTATAGAAAACTTTCGGAAGGTAGAATTTCAGTCATCACATCAGACTAATTTTCCGGTAACGTCATTGCCCAGCCACTGGATGCACGCAGAAAACCGGGGTTTCTACACCCGCGGACTTTTCGACGCGATAGGCAAGGCCGATCCCGATGTGGTAATTTGTTTCGAGGAACCATGCAGTCTGTATGCCTTGCAGACACTAGCTGCTGTTCGCATCATAAAGCCTGAGGCTAAACTCATATTTTTTTCGTGGTACAACCTTGATGACCACAAGTTCGTCGCTTACCGCCCGTTTTTCTTTTATGAGGGAGTTTTAAAACTCACCTTGCGCGCAGCTGACCGGGTTTTATGCGCAAATAAAGACACGCTTAGATTTTACCAAAATCGCATTGGCGAGCGTGCTAAGAAACTATACTTCGGTGTAAATCTACAGAAATTCCAGACCGATCATCGTCCTGCCCCGTACGATGGGAATCGCCCCTTTCGCATCGGTTATATTGGCAGGATGTTGGCTATGAAAGACATCGAATGCCTCATCGACGCTGTCGCTGAGTTGCGAAAGAAACATACGATTGAGCTCTTTTTTCTTGGAAATGGCGACCATAAAGCCAATTTGCAACAGTATTGCATCGACAAAGGCATCAACGATATCACCGAATTCAGTGAAGCTGTTCCCAGTTCAGAAGTTCGAAATTACATGCAGCATTTGGATGTTCACGTACTTCCTAGCAAGTCGACTCAATTTTGGGAAGAACAATATGGAAGGATTCTGGTAGAATGTATGACGGCCGGAGTGCCGAATATCGGTTCTTCTTCGGGAGCTATAGCTGAAGTCATAGGAGACGCGGGGCTCATTTTCCGCGAACAGGATACGCAAGACCTTGAATTACAGCTTAATAAGCTTATCGAAAACCCGGAATTATTACAGCAGTTTTCTAGTATCGGCAAAGCAAGAGCGGAAAAATTCTCATCAGAACAATTTGCAGAGACCCTTTTCCAATACCTACATGAGCTTAAGTAGTGGCCTAATCACATCAATGAATATCCTCATAGAACCTTAGGTTTATGTACCTTAAACTCCCTTTTTAAGCTAGTATCACGAATCAATTATGACAAAATCATACGACAAACAAAATTTTAAGTCTTATCTGAAGTCTGGAGATGAGTCTAGCGAAGTTCATGGAAAGCGCGAGGGAACCTTCAAGTTTTGGCTGAATTACATATCCAGTTTCGTTCCTTCTATGCAACTCGACAAAACCCATGATTCACAAATCAGCAGTAAGAAATGGCAACAGTTGTTCACTAAAAATGGATTTGAAGTTGAAGCTGCAGGTACCGATTCTTTATGGGATCTTCCTTACTCGACAAAAAGATCCGCTTATCCTCAAGAAAGTAGCTTTGGTTCCCATCAACAAAGTTTTTATTCGCTTATTGGATTTGCCAGCTGGTCACAAGGCGAAAATATCGTCTTGATTCTGAAAAAGAAGTAACCATGCGCGTACTCATATCGCATTATTCATTTCAGACGGTAGGCGGGGCCGAACGGGTAGGATTACTCATGGCCTCTCGGCTCGCAGACTATCCTGAAGTAAGCTCTGTGACTATTGTCACGAGAAATAAACCAGGCCAAAAACAGCTTTATCAGGTCTTAGGTAAAGAATATTCAAAATCTATAGATTTCATTGAACTTCCCGCGAAACAGAATTGGGGCGGAATGCTTATTAATGTGGGTCGATTCCACCGGGATGTACACACGATGGCGTCACGATACGACTTGTGCGTATCTACCTACAACGAGCAGGATTTCGGAAAACCCGCTATTCAATATGTACACCACCCGCTTTTTGCCAGTCGGTCGTTGCTTAGTAAGTATCAAATCATAGGTTCGATCAATATTGCAGACAAGCACCCCATATTTGAGTGGGTTTTCAATCGGATTTTACGTCGTATTTCCGGTGCTTCAGATCGTAGCTGGCTGGAAAATATCACCCTCACAAACTCCCACTTTATGAAAAGTGTGCTGGAGGAGGCCGGTTATAAAAAGATTTCTGTTGTGTATCCGGGACTTATTGATGATGAACTTCACAGCGTTGGGGACATCACAAAGAAGCGACAAATCTGTGCAATTGGCAGGATTTCGCCTGATAAATACACGCTCGAATTATTAAGTCACTTTGAGAGCCTGCACCAGAAATTCCCAGACTATAAGTTAATCGTATGCGGACTTGCCGAAAACGATTCCTATTTGGCTGAAGTTGAGCAACGCATTAAGGAAAAAGACTTACCTGTTGAACTCAAATTAAATGTAGGTCGCGCTGAACTCATACAAATACTGCAGGAATCAGTGTATTACATTAACCCAAAGCCGTTCGAGCATTTTGGTATCGCCACGGTAGAAGCCATGATGTGTGGCACTATCCCGTTGCTGCATAAGTCCGGTGGGAGTATTGAACTAGCCGTTGATGACGTTCAGCTCTTTGAGGACACTGCCACGTTGGTTGAAAACTTCAGAAGTTTGGAAGATAATAATGCGTTGAGAAGTACAATTATTAGCAAGGGACAAAATAGAAAGGATGAGTTCAATCTTCGGGCATTCTACACTGGTTTAGATACTGCTCTGAAAAACTATTTAGGTACGACTTGGGTCAAATGAATTTTTCGGGGACAAGACGGCATAGAGTTTAGGTAGACAAAGCAGGAAAAATATGGTATCCCGAATGCCTTTATGTTTGGTCCTAAATAATTTAATCTAGGCGTTGGCGTCGGTCGACTAGTTATCAAAGATTTAGAAAACCACCTTTACTGTTCGCTGAGCAAACTAAAACTTTGTGTCTATGTTTATACGCATCACGTAAGATACATATCGAGCGCTCACTCAGCTTGTTCACGGTTCTGATGATTGAAATTGACCCAAAAATCTTGTTAATCCTTGATGCAACGTACGGAGTTTCCAATTGCGCGCCCGTTAGCTCCAATAGCTGCACTATACATGAATCTGATGGATAAGGATTATTAATCCCATCTACACCTTGCCATAGATTATCGTTCTGCGGACTTCACCAGTCATGGATCGAGTTATTCGGAGATAGAATAAAATTACCATGACCCGGTTGATCGGTACTACTAAACGTGGTTGTAGTTGGCGAGTTGCGCTTCTCGTGGCCATCCGAACGGCAAGTCCGTTTGTTCAACTTAACAGACGGTATAATTTAGGGATGGTACTGATATGGTCGGCGGTGGTTGGACAGCGTTTCTAAGATTCTAAGTTTGGTTTCATACTTGTTCATAACGGTATTTTAAAATCCCAAAACCTTTCTCTTTAAGTTAAGGCAATAAGGCTGTCGCGTAAACTCACCCATCATACACATCCGCAAAGATTATAATCGCGGGAAGATGCGCATGCTTAAGCAACTGTTATGCATGGTCTTAAAATGATACATTTGCGCATGGCAATATGTCAGGTAATCATGAAAAGACCGGCCTATACAAAGTTGCGATGGCAATAAGTTTTGGATAGATAGGGATATAATTCTATTTTGACTGACGTAATACAGTAAGGTTCTGTTAGGCATAGATATAAATGTCGCCCCTAACAGAACTCAGACCTACAATTCAAAGTCTTAGTCAACTAAGATAAATTTAAGATACCTCAACGCTTTTTTGACCATTTGCTAATTGGTATGACTGATGTATCGTAATCTTTAGGAGCTATATGAACAAATTGGTTACTATGGGGATAGCTGTTTCCCTTCTACTCGTGTTAGGATTTGCAAAACCCTCATTTGCACAACCTGCAATTAACAGCGCTACAATGACGCTCATCGATAATGACGGAAACGGATATGCCAATATCGGTGATGAAATAGAAATTTCGGTTGTTGTTGATGATGCGGTGTCTGGTACCAGTGTTCGCATTTTCAATAATGACATATTTCCCGGCGCGGGGCCTTTTAATCTCACAAAAGTGTCCACCGGGTTTGGTAATGGAATAGAATATTCCCTGACCTTACCAATTATTCAGGGCACTACGCATAATGGAGAAGATCCGGGTGATGTTAATTTCACAATACAGGTCAGGCTTGGCGGTGTAACTCAGGATGACCAAACAGATCTGAATCTCTCCGGCATAGCGGAAACCATAGATAACGTGCTTCCGACCGTGAGTAATTCTGTTTTTGATAACCTGGGAGCTGCTGTTCTTGTTACAGGTGATGCCTTTGAACTCAGTATTGATGCCACGGACGATAGTGGCATAGGTTCTATTACCGCAGATTTAAGGCGACTTGGACTGGGTGAGGAAGTATCTATTCCATTCGATGCCGGTAATACATATACACTTGATACCGAAGAAATACAACAAGCCCAGAATCAGGATCAGGTTTCTTTAAATGATTCCAGGTCTATAGTGTTTACCGTAACGGATGAGGCCGGAAATAGTAGAGAGTTTGACTCAGCCGAAGATGCTCAAACTCAGAATGTTGATAATGTTACTCCATCAGCTCCGGTTGTGGTTGCTGTACAGCGTGCCTCTGACTTTAATAATAGTCAAGATATGTTTGATGTAGTCATTACAAACGGTGAAGATCCTCTTTTTAGCAATGGCGACCCGGTACTGGATGAGAATGACAATGTAATCACATTTGAAAGCCTTATGACCGGTGGGAATTACGATATCTATTGGAACGGTGGTGACGGTATTG
>JAIUMT010000164.1 GCA_022565415.1 Balneolales bacterium
GATTGGTAGTCATTTTGGGATCGACTTCGAAGAATATTGGCGCCGGGATGACGGGGGGACGATTGTTTACCTATCAAGACCAGGATGACAATATTAACAAGAACTACATTGATCAGGCTCCATTGTCAGACGAAGATGAATCTGAGTTGAAAGACTTGCTGTCTGAGTACCTTAAAAATACCGACAGTAGTCGTGCCAAATCGATTTTGGACAATTGGGATAAGCTCAAGTCTGAGTTTCGAAAGTATATTCCAGTTAAGCAGATTCAAGCAACGATTGAGGAAAACAATCCAGAGAAAGCTGCCTAATTTCAGAATTCAATAACGCAAAAAGCCCGATTGTCCTCATCAGATAATCGGGCTTTTTTTATTTGGATTTGGTGTCGGTGGCCAATGCTTGTTACAAACTAGGTAGAATGTAAACCCGAGCAGATAAATTCTTTGGGGAGTGTGGTCTGCATTAATCAACCACGCCAGACAAGACAAACATTTTGATGCGTGTTTTTCGAACTGCCCAATTTCTTTTATATAAAATTGTATTGCATTATTTAAAAAAGAATTAAGAAAACCTTCCCTCTTAGATGCTTTCCAGGTACTAAACCCCAATGCCTACTATCTGAACTTATTGGATTATCTCCATTAAAGTAAAAAAAATCATTTTTGAATTTGTAATCTTCCAAAAAGGCTTCATCACCGAGCTCAATACCCATATCCCTTTCAATTGTGGTTTTCCATAATCTAAATGATGTGGAATCTAACTCAATGGTCATTCCCGAAAATGGAATAATCATTTCTACTCCACCTGATCCAAATACAGCCAATTCTTTTGATAAATAACGATCATCTACAAATAAAAGAGTATCTCCAGGCAAAGCTTTCAATCGTTTCACAAATGTCATTCTACTCGACGGATGGGACGTAGGATTGATTGGTGAGTCAAATACAATTATTTGATCTTTTTTGAATCGAATAAATTCATAAACCTGAGGATTTTGAATTGGAATGAATGTAAAGGGAATATAATCTGGGATGCGAAAAACATATGGTAATTTAAGCGCCACAATAAATGAACCTGGCCGAATTGTTGGCTCCATTGAAGCTGTAGGGACACCATATACTGCGACGACCCAAGTTTTTAGAATATACCCGATTATAATAATTATTAGAAAGAAGCGTAAAGCTTTTAAGTTTGTTTTCACAATTGAGAGTTTTTTTGAAATAACTTGTTTATGATGTGACGGTCTCAACACATTTCGTAATTATCAATGGTTAGAACATAATTAATAACTCCTACACTTAAAATCTAAAGTATGAATCCTACATGAGTCAACATCGCCAGATAATTAAAGTGAAAGCATTTAGTGCGTTAATGCGAGACCATTTACAGTCGCCAATAACCACGACTTGAATTACAAAATATTACAATCATTTTCGCTAATGATTAAAGGTAATGTTCATCACCATTCTAAAATAACAACTTTTCAATATCCCCAAACTATATAAATCTCTGTAATTATCACCGTATTAGAGCGATTATTACATATTCATACAATTTAAATTTATAATTAGGATTATTTCTTATCTGATCACTTGCAATTCCTAATTAATTAGAGTAGGATACGACAAAAAATGTAACAAAATGTAAACCTAACGTTTATTGTTGTAATTTTTTTGCAAGTGCGTAACATAAATGTAAAGTAAGTAATTACTTTGGGTCTAAAAATAACTTTCATTAAACATTGCATCATGAAAAAACTAATACTTTACACAGTTTCAAGCATCCTAATGCTTGTCGTTATATCTACTAACATCCAAGCCGTTAATACATCAGATAGCACTGGGTGTGGAGTTTCCCTTAATAATGTTGAATTTTCATTGTTAACTTCTACTGCATACGCTACCGAGAATGGTATAATTTGTAACTGTTCTGATGTGTGGTGGATTTTTGGAAACAAGAAGTGCCTAGCAAGTAATAACGGGAATCGTTGTGGACAATTTGGTCAAGTTCATTGTCAGGAAACCAATTCTAACTGTGGCGGTACTGATATTTAATTGCTCTGTAAATAACTAGTCAAGAAGCATGATAATTCCATTTATCATGCTTCTTGACTATGTCTAACATTAATCATCAATAAATCCTGCATTTTATGAAAACTATTCTAATCGCGATGATACTGCTTACAGGTATATCTTGCACCAAAACCGAAACAGGATCTAGTGAGAAGATCTTCGATTTAGCCAACACACCTGTTACCTCTGAGGTAGATATTATCTACGAAGATATTGAACTGAACACCATTCTACTCGATCCAATCGCAACAAGTTCAAGAGCGATTCTATTGGTCAATGAACAGGAGTTAAAGGTTATAGATCAGGATTTTGGTAAGATCTTCGTCTTCGATCACAATGGCTCATTTCTTAACACGAAACTAGGTCAAGGCGAAGGACCAGCAGAGCTTCCTAGCGGCTTAATTATGTTCCTGGCCTCCAACCCATCCAACGACGACATCCGCCATATAATTGGTGGTTCCTATGATGTATATGAGTTCGATGGCAACTGGGAGCGACATGGTTTTAATCGTATTCAATGGATACACGGAAAACCAGTTGACGTTTTAGCAAAAAACCCCGATCCCACCGACCATCGATCGTACAATTTGGGATATGGATTCTTCAACCGACTTGGTGCTACATCAACACATCTTTACTTACCCATTATTTCAAGCTACCCAACTTTCAGCGATTTTAATTTAACAACCGATTTATTTGCGAGTGAGGCGCGAGTACTAGGTCGAATGCAACTCAGTGACGGAAAAGTCGATTCCATATTCGGCCGATTATCACCAATGTTCGCAGAAGATGAGCGGTTTCGTCCGTTTTCCTTTTTCCATTATGAAATTATCTCCGAAGAACAGATGCTCATCACCTACATGCCAGACTCACTCATCTATACCATTGACCTACCGTTTTACGTAGTGAATGCTTTTGGAAGATCGGGAACAGATTTAAACACGGACTATCAGGCCTACACCGACGTCTCAAACGAAAATGTTTTGAGAGATCACTGGGAGGAAGAGCGTGAGAGTCGAGGGTATTACACTTCCATACGCCACATTCCCGACCGAAATTTGGTATTTAGAACCTACACACGAGGAAGCCATGCAGAACTTGACGGACTTCAAATCTACCGCGATAATGTCTTGATTGCGGATGTGAATGTTCCGTTAGATTTCAAAGTTGCCGACTATTCTGAACCCTATTTTTACTCAGAACCCATCTACGACGATAATACCGATCAGTTTACAGTCTATTCATTTCAGCTAAATACACCTTTGCCATGATATATCTCCTATTATTAATATTTGTTCAATCAAACCCCGACGATATTGCAAATAAAGCAGCAGCCGATTTTCAGGAAAAGCGAAATGTCGATTTATTTGTTTCTGATGCAACCTATTACGAGATAGCAAACTGTAGCGGGCGTGTATGCATGTTCACTGAGGGATATGGATACCTGATTTCTTTCGGAAAACACTCTCCAATTGAATTAAACCAGAGAGTATTCTTACTAGAAAACATGAGGAAGAGTGACCGACGTCCCGAATGGCTCGACTTAACTCAAAATTTTACTGACGAAATAGCCAGAATCAAATTCCAATCAGATATTCCCCCTGGATACACAAATGCATTGAACGCGATCGCGCGGTTTGAAATGAACGGACCATTGGCCAGACCCAATCAGTTTCGTTATACCATTGTGGATGACGTTGACTCGGATGAAATACATATCGCATTTAGTCCCAGACGTGGAAGAAACCCTTATGAGGGAATTCTGATTCTTGATCGAGATAGCCAAGTAATAAAGAGAGTCGAGCTTAAAAGAACCTCATACTACTCAAATTGGGTGTTCGATAATGTGCTGGCAACGGGTGTGATAACGTACCAATTTGAGAATAACCGATATGCCGTACGCTCCGCAGAGTTCCAAATCACTACACCCGATGTAGACGTTGAAGTTGTTCTTCATAGCGGCATACCCCGTAATCCGGGCAATGCGGTTCAGGTTGAAGATTTCGATGTGCTAATGGGCAACGATAGAAATCCGTATGTCATTTATAATGAGCAAAAATGGACGAGTACCGAATTTTATACCCGAATCGATTACGAACGGATTCAAAACGAACTTGGGTTTGATATAGGACTAATTGAGCAGTTTAAAAAGAATGCGGATCAACCCTTTTTATACAGGATCGACCCCGACGGCGAACGTTTAGGAGTTACTGGTGGAGAATCTACCTACTATAGAGTAAATACCATCCTTAATAAGCTGAAATGAAAGTGCAACTATTTAAGAACCATAATTTCAGCGATTATCTAATTGCAATTATACTTCTTTTAATTTCTTTGCAATGTATTTATGCACTGCTTCAACTTCATGTATTTCCTCCATCAGAGTCCTTATTCAAATTGACGGGAACATTTGTCAATCCTGATCATTTGGCCGGTTATGTTGCATCAGGATTCCCACTTGCTCTAGGAATATTGATCTTTAAAAGGAAAGAATCATTCTTATACTATATTAGTTTGACATGTGTTATTCTCAGTATAATGATACTTCCAGCTACTATGATTCGAGGAGCGTGGATTGCAACATTTATTGGTACCATTGTTGTGATTTATTATCGATATAGAAACGAAAGTAGTATCCTTAATATACTTTCAAAAAGATGGATAAAGTTTAGTGTAGTGCCACTAATCCTTATTTTACTTACTATTTTTTCAATTGCTCTGTATCAATTAAAACCAGACTCAGTTAACGGAAGACTACTTATTTGGAAAGTCACATCCGACATGATAACAGATCATCCTTTAACTGGGGTAGGAGTAGGACAGTTCCAAAGTACAGTATAATAGATATCAAGCGGATTATTTTGCTCAAGGTAGAGGATCTGAATATGAGGCGATGCTTGCTGGAAATATAGGACACGCACATAATGAATACCTTCACACTATCGCAGAAACTGGATTAATCGGTTTTTTATCTTTGGTAATGCTACTATGGTATTTTCTGTTTAGAACCAAGTTACACGAAAAGAAACAGCATTATATGATGCTAGTATCACTTAAAGGATCATTGATTGCTGTACTTACTAGTGGTTTGTTTGCATTTCCATTCCATATTCTACCAACTCTAATAAATTTCATTACATGTTTTGTGATTTTTATCGTGTTATCTCATTCTAAGATTTATTTAGGACTCATTAAATCAAAATCATTAAAGGTTTCTTTCGCATCAATATTTATGATTGCAACTTTATGGATTAGCTACTCTTATTTTTCAGGTCAAGAATATAAGAAAGAATGGAATCGAGCAATCTATCATACAGTTCGTGCTGACTTTGATGTAGCAAACGAAATATATGAGTCATTACATCCATTTCTAGATCAAAATGGTGAGTTTCTCTTCATGTATGGAAGTCTACTAAGTGCACAGGGAAAACATGAAAGAGCACTTCCGATCTTGCACTCTGCAGAATCGAAGTTCAGTGACCCAAATTTATTCCTTGTTATAGGAGGTTCTTATGAGGCAAATGGTGATTACCAAAGTGCCATTTCGTATTATTACACATCATGGCATATAATACCGCACAAGTTTTACCCATTATATAAACTGATGTTAGCATATCACAATAAAGGAGATTATACTAATTCTAAATTCATAGCAAAGCAAATTATCGAGATGGACGAAAAAATACCATCTCCTGCAACTCAACAAATAAAAAGGGAAGCACAGGAGTACCTAGCAGACTCTATCACTGATTAATGCAAATATAACTCATTGTAAGAACAGGAATGACTCATGAGGGTCTAAGGGACGGATTTCATAGTACAACATACTAGTATGCATTCTTTTCAAACAACTCATTCCGTCTTGTGTCGGGAAGCCAATTCCTCGACCAGATCATCAATTCGCATACCTTTTTCGGTTAGCAACACCATCAGATGAAACAATAAATCTGAGGCCTCATAGCGAAGCTCATCGTTGTTATTTTTGGCTGCAATCACCGTTTCAATGGCTTCCTCCCCAACTTTCTGGGCGATTTTATCAAGTCCCTTATTGAACAAATGCGTTGTATACGAACCCTCAGGACGGTCATTTCTACGGCTTTCTAGTAAATCATGGAGCTGCGATAAAAATTGGAGGTCGTTGGAAGACATAGTGAATAAATATTTATTGTTGTGTTCTGGCAGGAGGCGTTTTTGTTACCTCTTCTGAGGTGTTCTGAACATCAAAACAGGTGGTGGTACCGCGATGACATGTCGGACCAACGGGCAGTGCCGTAATTAAAATGGTGTCGTTGTCACAATCGACAAAGTAGTCGTGTAGATGCAGATAATTTCCAGACGTCTCGCCTTTTACCCAAATACTGTTTCGGGAACGACTATAAAAGGTAACCTTCCCCGTTTTCATGGTCAGCTCCCAGGCCTCTTCATTCATATAGCCAAGCATAAGCACCTGAAGTGTGTCGGCATGCTGAATAATTACGGGGATTAGTCCGCCTGTTTTTTCGAAATCAAGTTTGGTGTTCATAGTCTGCCAAAATACGGATATAAAGGCAATAACGTTACCATTTGAAGCAAAAAGATACAACAAGGGTCCCCCTCCGCTTTAACGGCAAAAAAAAAGCAGTGCGAAAATTAATCCGCACTGCCGAAAAGCAATTAGCTTCTATATCGAATTACTTCGATGCCATGTATTTAACAAGGTCGATTACCCGGTTAGAGTAACCCCACTCGTTGTCGTACCATGAAACAACTTTGAAGAAACGCTTCTCACCCGGAAGGTTGTTCTGAAGCGTAGCTTTTGAGTCGTAAATAGAAGAACGCGCATCGTGAATGAAATCGCTTGAAACAAGCTCTTCGTTAGC
>JAIUMT010000165.1 GCA_022565415.1 Balneolales bacterium
ATTAAAAAGGTAAATACCTACCTAAAAGACCATGACGTAACCGGACTCGATCTTCAGATTCTGGCGCCCGTTGAAGCTACTAAATTAACACTGAATCGCGCCAAAGAAGGCAAAGACACCATTTCCGTAACTGGAAACGTGTTGAGAGATTATCTCACCGACCTCTTCCCTATTTTGGAATTGAACACCTCAGCCAAAATGCTTTCGATTGTACCGTTGATGAACGGAGGCGGACTTTTCGAAACCGGTGCGGGTGGATCAGCGCCAAAACACATCCAGCAGTTCATCAGCGAAGGATACCTGCGTTGGGACTCCCTCGGAGAATTTCTGGCATTAGCGGTATCATTCGAACATTTGGGACGGGTGTTTAGCAACAAACGCGCAGCTGTTCTTGCGGAGACTCTGGATGTCGCAAACGCCAAGTTCCTGTCGGAGAACAAATCTCCTGCTCGAAAACTCGGCGAAATCGACAACCGCGGATCGCATTTCTATCTGGCTACATATTGGGCACAGGCACTTGCGAATCAGGATAAAGATGCCGACTTGAAAACGATCTTTACTCCGATAGCGAAGGAACTGACCGAGAACGAAGCTAAGATTAATCAGGAATTGATTGCAGCACAAGGCAAAGCACAGGAAATCGGTGGATATTTCCATCCAGACGATAAACTTGCCAGCCGGGCAATGCGTCCGAGTGAAACCTTGAACGTAGTTTTAGCCAAATTGAAGAGCTAAACGAGCAGCGTATTGTATTTAGAGTCCCGGCACTTCATTGTGTTCGGGACTTTTTTTTTGCTCTCATGATTTTTTAGACATGTTTGTGAAAGCTTCTGAAAGCTTCCCCGAAAGTAGCTACGGTATAAACTGTCCATTGCGATCACGGGGAATGCGTAGTTCGAGAATCTGACCGTTGCCGTAAATACGGCCAGGACGGTAGCCATTGGCTTTATTAAAGCTGCCTTGGTCTGCGAGTTCTTCGTTACGCTCCGCGCGCATCATGGCATTCAAGGTCATTTCCAATATATCGTTTAACCCGTGGTCCTTATTCTTGATATGGTTGTAAATAAGCGCGTTCAGCTGTAATTTGGTGAATTCCATTGGTCTCCTTGTCTTGGGTTTTACTTGGTTTTGTAGTTATTACCAAACCTAAGCAAGGAGACTATTTTATTCTATTCCAGACACACTTTTTGGGAAACTATCATCTCTGTTTCTGTATCAACAAAAGATGTAGTTGCTTGGTTGCTTACGATAGTATGATATATCGGTCTTTCATAAGAGAAAGCTAGATGCCTAAAATTCTAGCACCAGTAACTTATTAGGTTCTTCCATTCTGACTTCAAATCCCAAAATGACCGAACCGCTAATGGATTGTATAGTAAAATCTCTTGGAGCCCTAAGATGATTAGTCTCGTTTGACTCGAAATTATGGATCAAAACAAAGGTGTTATCTCCACCATAATACTGAATTGCTCCAACCATAATGTTCCCATCTCTTGCTATAGAACGCATTTGTATCAATTCATACGTACTTGAAGGCTTAGTTTGAGGCGAAACACCTGGAAGTGTAATGTTATCGACTCGACCAAATTTTTTAGATATAAATTCTCGACTCATATCGGTTTGAGGTCGATTTGAATGTGGCTCATTCAATTCGATTCGCTCCAATACCTCTGATTTCACATTGTAACTGTAGACTACCAAAGAGTCATAAAGGAAATAATTGAATGATTTGGAGTCCGAAAACCAACCCCCATTCGTAAACATTTGAGATTGGGAAAAATGAATGTCGGGAAAATGATTTGGTATATGCAAATGCTCTCTAACCGGCAGAAAGTTATCATCCAATTCTACTAGGGTTAAATCTTTTCGAAACCCACTTCCCGCCAAAACGGCCCAATTTTTGCCATTAATATGATGAACACTTCGATAATGGCCACTTAGTTTAGCCAAGTTCAATGCAGTTTCGCCAACAAATTCAATGTTCCTTTCGAGAACCTTAAAACGTATAATTTTACTGTTCATCAAGTCTAAAACATATAAATCATTCTCTGGGGTCAATTCGATATGATTTATGCTACCAAACTCTCCTGGTCCACGTCCTTCTCGGCCATTTTTGGCGTAAAACTCGCCTTTGGGACCCAATAAATACAAGCAAGTTTCCCCACCTCTAGGTTGATTAACCAGCACAAAATTCCCGTATTTGTCTCGCAATGGATGCTGAGGCAAATATATATCATGATTTTCCAAAGGGATTTCGATTAATGAGATTATAGGTATTTCAACTAAATCTTGCACAACTGCTCGAACAAATGGATCTGTATTCTCCTCAACACTTTGAGAACAAGCTGTTAGGAATAGGAACAAAAGTAGTAAATTGATCGAGTACTTGAACATAGTTTATTAAGCTAAATGGAATATGATGACCCAATACTAAATCTATATGTGCCGTCTTGTATGAGCTGTTGAGAGTCGTTAAGCGATAATTTAGTAATATGCCGCTGAATTCCAAACAACCTGAATGGTTTTTCCGTTTAGATTCGCAATTCAAACCCAACGTAAAAAATACTAGATATTGTTCAATAAATCATTGAAGCTCAACCTAGTCAAATAGCGTTAACCTCATAGAGGTTAGTTATATAAAAGGTTATATGATAAATCTTAAAGACTTTCTCACACTATTGTATACTGTAATGCTACATTCTAAACAAACAGTGCTAATACATTTAATAACAATAAATTTAAACTAACAATCATACATAGTTTTTATTAAAAAACTATGTATGATTAAATCAATCAACCTTTTAGTGTGACTATGTTGGAGTAATACACATGATGCGCCAAAAAGTATGACAACCCTGATTAAAACCAGCCCAACTCTGATAATCATCAAATTGATCGTAAGGATTTGCATCATAACAATTATCAAGTAAATTCTCACAATTTGAAGGCTCTGCTTTCAAATTGTGAATTGGACTAAGAAATATAAACAACACCAAAAGTGCCAAACTGACAGCTAATTTAGTCTTAGAATATGTATTTTTCATTGTATATACCATTATTTGTATAAGTGATTTTGGTTTAGTTAAAAAGATGATAAATAAAACAAGTAGTTCTGTGATATCACTCAGGTTGAATACACATCAAGGCATGTGCAGTTTGGCATCCCTCCATGTGACCCATGTACGCGTCAGTTTCGTCAATCATATCATAGGGATTTGATATGTAACATAGGTAAAGTCCCATTATACAATCAGAGTCTGATGGCTGTGCATTGATTTTTATTGGTTGTGACAATATGAGACACAAGACAATAGCCCCAATAGTTTTGTAAAAGCTTATGTTTTCTATTGACTTAAGCATAAGCAATCTCCTATTTAGTTATTCAAGCTTAACCTTAGTGGTTAGTTTGTTGTTGAAATTATACTATCCATTTGTAACACACACAATGGGCCACTAACTACATTATTATGGGCTGAACGCACCATCAATACTTTGCCGGACATACCATTTTAACAATGCATGAGAACCTTGTAGACCTAGTTTGGCACAAATATTTTCACGGTGTCTTTTGATAGTAGCAGGAGAAAGGTATAATTCAATTGCGATCTCTTTACAGGTCATTCCTTGTAAAGTCAAGTCTAGAACTTCATTCTCTCTCGGTGATAGTAGCTTGATAGCATCAATATAACTTATTTCACTCATATACCTTTCCACCTCATAATGGAGAAAAAATGTTCACATAATTGAGACAAATTAATCCATTCTATAACTAAATTTATCTTTTTCATAATAGAGTACGAATTGATTTTGCTAGACTGAATTGAGTTTGGGTACCATACAAATAATGGTTGGTGTTAGCGTAAAACGACCTGTAATTTTCTGTTATATATAAATATTATCTTCACACATATCAACGCATAATCATGCGGTCTTTCGGGGTAGCTTGGCACCAGGGATATCGGACATTAAGTTAAGCAAGCAAGCGCTTTGATAGAAGCTAAACAAAAAGACGAAACTTACAAATCACAATCATAGTTTAGTCATACATGGAGCGAATTCTCCTGCTAAATCATTATGTAGCAAAGTATTATTGATATTAAGATAGTATTTCTATACTCAATCTAATTCTTCTGTAATACCTTGATCAAGGGATGGAATGCACGATAACACCCTTCTGCCAAGTCTAGATCTTGCCTAAGCCAGCGCTTGCGCCTTACCTGTAGAATACCTTCTTTCCCTTTTAACCAGGTTAAGACTCCAGAAAGTACAAAGCTATACTGATTAACCATGTGGTAGTGAAAGCTTCCCCGAAAGTAGCTACGGTATAAACTGTAATAAATAACTACCTGTTTACCTCGTCTACAAACACTCTCAGCCCCCTTACATCCCTCAAAAAAGAACAACTCGGCATGATTTGATAATCATCCGGCAAAATATGTCCGACAATTTTCCGGCATTTTCAGGTAATTAAGAAGGTATTATTTACTAGCCTTATTCACTAAAATTATTGCCGTTATGGAAAAGAAAAAGTGGGTTTATACGTTCGGAGGTGGCACTGCCGAAGGTGACAGAAGTATGAAAGAATTATTGGGCGGAAAAGGTGCCAATCTTGCCGAAATGAGCCGAATCGGTCTTCCCGTGCCTCCGGGATTTACCATTACCACCGAAAGTTGTAAGTATTACAACGAGAACGAGGAAAACTGGCCGTCCGGACTCAAATCTGAAGTTAAAGAAGGAATCAAGTTTCTTGAAAGCCTCATGAAAACCGGCTTCGGAAATCCGGATAAGCCCCTATTGGTCTCGGTTCGCTCGGGCGCAGCAGATTCCATGCCGGGCATGATGGATACCGTTCTAAACCTAGGCATGAACGACGAAGTTGTGGAAGGTTTAGCCCGAATTACCGGCAACGAACGATTTGCCTATGATAGTTACCGTCGTTTCATCGACATGTTTGGTGATGTTGTGATGGGCGTGTCGCACGAGTACTTCGAAGAAACTATGGAAGCACTCAAAAAAGAATTAAAAATCGAAAACGACTCGGATCTCACAGCCGAAAACCTCAAAGAACTCGTAGACCGGTACAAAGCCGTTTATCGCAAAGCCACGGGATTCATGTTCCCGGTTGATCCCCGAGAGCAGCTACACTTTGCTATCAATGCCGTGTTTAAGTCCTGGAATAGTCCGCGGGCCAACAAATACCGCCAAATCAACAAGATCTTTGGCCTCATCGGTACCGCGGTCAATATTCAGGCAATGGTGTTTGGCAACGCTGGCGACGACAGCGCTACCGGAGTGTGTTTCACCCGAAATCCATCAACTGGCGAGCACAAGCTATACGGCGAGTTTCTGGTCAATGCCCAGGGCGAGGATGTAGTGGCGGGAATCCGCACTCCCCTGCCAATCGACCAGCTTCAGGAAATCATGCCTTACTCCTATCAGGAGCTCGACGGACTCACACGTAAGCTCGAAATGCACTACAAGAACATGCAGGATATCGAGTTCACCATCCAACAAGGGAAAATGTACATCCTCCAAACCCGAAACGGGAAGAGAACGGGTCAGGCAGCGATTAAAATCGCGGTAGACCTCGTTAACGAAGGAATTGTGCCCCGTGAAGATGCCGTACTAAAGCTGGTAGATCCGCTTCACCTGGACCAACTACTGCACCCTCAACTCGAAAACTCTGAGTTTCACGAAGATGAAATCTTAGGACGCGGACTTCCGGCATCACCGGGTGCGGCGGTAGGAAAAGTGGTGCTGAATTCGGACGAAGCCGAGAAACTAAGCGCTGAAGGCGAAAAAGTAATTCTTGTGCGTATTGAAACTTCACCAGAAGATGTAGGCGGAATGGCAGCATCTCAGGGAATTCTTACCTCTCGCGGTGGAATGACCTCTCACGCGGCTGTCGTAGCACGAGGCTGGGGAAAACCATGCGTAGCAGGATGTTCCGACATTATTATCAACTACAAAAAGCGAACCTTCACCAACGGAAAAGTGACTATTAAAGAAGGTGAATACATTTCGCTTGATGGTTCCCTGGGTGTGGTGTTATTGGGCGAGAAACCACTGGTAGCTCCGCATTTCAACGATGATTATCATACGTTCATGACCTGGGTAGAAGAGTTTCAGCACATGGGAGTCCGGGCGAATGCCGACACTCCAGAAGATGCTCTTAAAGCCCGCGGACATGGCGCAACCGGAATCGGACTTTGCCGAACCGAGCATATGTTCTTTGCCGATAACAGAATTTCAGCGATTCGACGCATGATTTTATCTGAAACTGCAGAAGAGCGTGCAGATGCACTGGCCGAGTTACTCCCTTATCAGCGCGACGACTTCAAAGGAATCTTCGAGGCCATGCACGACCTGCCGGTTACCATCCGGTTGCTGGATCCGCCGTTGCACGAATTCCTGCCTCATACCGACGAGGAGATCATTCATGTGGCGCACGAACTTGGAGTTCCTGCGAAAATCATGCGAAACAAGGTGCTCAACCTTCAAGAATTCAATCCGATGCTGGGACACAGAGGGTGCCGATTGGGCATCACTCACCCTGAAATCACCCGGATGCAGGCAACTGCGATTCTGGAGGCTGCCGCTGAACTGCACTGCAACGGAGTAAAGGTGTACCCTGAAATCATGATTCCGTTGATTGGCACATTGGCTGAATATCACAATCAGGCTCAGATTATCAAAGAAGTAGCCGCTGAGGTGTTCGAACGATATTGTAGTCCGGTTGAGTACAAGATTGGTACTATGATTGAGGTTGCTCGAGCCGCGCTCACGGCCGATAAAATCGCAACGGAAGCGGAATTCTTCTGTTTTGGTACCAACGACTTAACGCAAATGACATACGGCTACAGCCGTGATGATGCCTCCAAGTTTATGATTGAGTACATGA
>JAIUMT010000166.1 GCA_022565415.1 Balneolales bacterium
GCACGTCTCATAGTAAATAATTAATTAAGATTTACTAATACTTGTTGGGTGAATTTCTAATATTTCTTGCATAGAAGAGTGCCATCATACATCCAAATTCATGATACCAGCTACATAGTATTAACAAATACCGTTAGGCCACGGTTATAGTTACGGCAGGACACGTTTAGTCTTTCCGAGATACTAGACCAAGCAATACTGTATACTATTTCCTTTAGCCCCTACCAGGGACACATTGAAATGTATGTGCGAATCACAACCACATGAGGCCAGGTTGAATATTGCTCAAGACAAACAGCATTAATATTAATCAATCTTTAATTCGAGTCAGAATAGCTTTAAAGGATGCTCCCATACCCAAACCATCGCTATGAACAATCAGCCGACCATCCATATCACTCAGAAGGTCTATTACGATGTGCAGTCCTAGTCCGGTTGACACTTCTCCATCTGTAGGAACAGCCGTTAGTTTTTTAAACGGGGTTCCAAGGTCTTTAAGGTCACTATACGACAACCCCTGACCCTCATCACGAACTTCAAATGTGGCTTCATTGTTCTCGCACTTCAATGAAACCCATATTGTTTTCCCAAACGGACTATACTTAACAGCATTTGATACCAAATTACTAAAGATTACTCCAACCTGAGCGTTATCACCAATAACCGAACACTCGTTTTTGATATCAACCTCAAGTGTAATATTCTTCTTTTCTGCCCAAGGACGATTTTCCTGAACAATTTTATTCACCAACATGGGTAAGAACACTTCATTAGTGTCTGTTATGCTGGATCTAATCTTCTTAGCACGATCTTCGAGCAGACTCTCAATTATGTCCTGCATTCGTAAAGCCGCATCGCTGATGTAACCCGTCAACTCAGCGATTTCTTCCTTGGATTCAATATCATCATCGATTAACTCAGAACTACTGCGAATAATCATCAGCGGATTCCGCAAATCGTGTGCAACAACACTCAAGAACTTGTCGCGGTTTTTATCTTGAGCCACCAAGTCCTCGTTTATATTCTCTAATCGACGTTTTTCAATTTGAAGACTCGCGGTATGTTTACTGATTAGTATTTCTAATTCACGATTACGCCTTAATATCGACTGAGTTCGCAGCCAAACAATGCCATAGGCCCCTAACCCAAGTAAAATTACATATAGTAAATAAGCCCAAACCGTTTTAAACCAAGGAGTTTCAACAAAAATCCGAATATTCCCCTCAGATGAAACATTACCGTAAATATCGATTGCCCTGACCCGGAACGTGTAGTTTCCATCTGGCAAGTTGGTGTAAATTCGTCGCGTTTCCTCATTTGGCGACGACCAATTATTATCGAATCCCTCCAGCATACTTTCGTATTTGAGCGATCCGTGCTTGAAATATCGTGAGGCTGCGAAGTTGATAGTTAACTGATTTCGGTCGAATGGCAAATTGAGCTCAAAATCAGATGCATTAATCCCACCAAATAGTAGGGAATCTTGTTGCAAGTATATAGAACGCACCAACGTCTGAAATTCAACAGCCTGGTCTTCACGATCCATGCGACTAAATACAAAAAGTCCCTCCGATCCGCCTACCCAAATTTTGCCATCATGATAGATAATATCGTACAACGGACCTTCCGGAAGCAAGTGTCCGGTTATATAATTTACATCGAATGCTCCATTCTCACTTCTACTTGCGTTTACAATACGTTCATCATAAAGGATAAACGCTTCGCCTTGGCTACCCTCAACTATTCGAATGAATTCGCGTTCTTCTGCAAACGGATGCTCCAAAGTTTGACTTAGTTCAAAACGGGTAGAATCGGAAATAGATAGATTGATGAGCCCGTGTGTTGAGCTAAATGCAAGTGTATCGGCTAAGACATCAATCCTGAGGACCAAAGATCCCATCTGAATGTCGTCTACCCAATCGTAGGTGAACGTTTGAGTTTGGATATTCCCCGACTCATAGTATTCGGGTGTCCACAGCTGTAATGAATCCGCTTTGAATATCCCGCTGAAACGAGATCCGATCCAAAGGTCTCCCCTTTTATCTTCTGCAATTGATCGTATTTCGAACGGAGGTTCACTGAAATGATACCGCTGGTCGATTGTGAGCACATCTCCGTTTGCAGAAATTTTGAAGAAACCCCATCCTTCCAGGTTTCCATAGTATAATCGATTGGGCTGTAACCTACTCTGAAACAGTGAATTAATACCCAGGGAAGCCAATAATTCCAGATTATCGCCACGGAGGTAGGTTAGAACATTATTGCCAGCATTTATCAAGTATTCGCGACCATTTAACGTAAATGTGATACTCTGCCATTTTTGAGCTGAGGCGGAATTTAAACGGGTGAATGGCGATTCAGAGCTGGATTCATCAAATCGGAACGTTCCAGAGCTAGTCGAAACATAAAGCTGATTGTTAAAAGCGTCCAGACTTAGCACCGTTCCGCTCAGACCATCGTCTTCGTTCCAGTATTGAATATGATCGTATTCGTCGATTCGACTGATACCGTTGTTAAGCGCGGCCCATAGTGACCCATGCTGATCTTCGAACACATTCAGCGCCATATCGACGCGTAAGCCTCCGTCGCGATTAATTCGATGCAGGGGATTCAGTCTCGAGTCTGCTACAAATACGCCATCGCTGATTGTGGCAAAAGCGTAGTTTCCGTTGTTTAAACGCGTGGTTTTGTATGTCTCGCGGGGAAACCTAAAATCGTTTTCATTGGAATTGTTTAAGGAAATTAACTTATTTGATTCCAGCCCATAAAAATAGACATTGCTGGTGTTCATCCCCAGATAAATTCCTGGTTCGTTGTATAAATCGTCGGGGGCTGGCACAGCGAAAACCACCACTTGATTTTCGAGACTGCTATTATCAATTAAACTTGTTTTTTCGTTGGCGTGGATTCTGAAAAAACCTTCGCCAGGGATAGATACCAACAAATTATTGTGCACATAGAAACTTCGTGCAAACTGGTTCTCGGGTATAATTGAGCTTAATTGTCCATCAGAGTAGCGAAATATCTCGGAGCGTGTTACAAAATATATCCCGGTCGTTGTTGCATGAACTTCCCAAACATCGGCGATTGTACTATCAATACTATCAGATAGTGGTACAAACTGAAGTTTACCAATATTATCGGGCTTCAAATACCCAAATTGCCCTACCGCGCCGACATAAACCCGGTCGTTTTCATCGATAGCTAGCGAGCGCAGAGGAGTGTTTAATGTGAGCGGTATTATTTCCCAGGTTGCACCATCAAAAACAAGAACGCCATCGCGATTGGCGACATAAATAAGTCCGTTACTGTCTTGAACTATTTCCCAATTCTGTGTCCCTGCATTGTAGTCTTTGGGCGTAAAATTGGTAACAAAATAACTCCCCCGAGACGGCATATCTTGGGCCAAAACAGAGCCTGATGCCGACATTACTACGACCAGAAGTAAGAATAAGCGCGTTATGTATTTCGACAAAGCTGACAAAATTGAATTGAGTGCGAACGTCCAGATTGCCGGTTTGGGCGAGTTAAGTATATAAAATATAAAAAAGGCTGTACCACGTTTTTTACAATTTCGCGACACAGCCTAAATACTAAGCATTAAGATTGTAAATGCGTAATTATTTTTCGTTGTATTTGTTCTGAAGCAGTTTTAAAAGTCGGGTTAAACGACGTTTCAGTTTGGTTCGTGGAATGATGAAATCCAGGAACCCGTGCTCGAGCAAATATTCTGATGTTTGAAATCCATCAGGGAGATCGCGGCCAATTGTCTGACGAATTACCCTAGGTCCAGCGAAACCGATCAACGCGCCCGGTTCTGCAATGTTGAAATCACCCAACATGGCATAACTAGCCGTTACTCCGCCCGTAGTCGGATCGGTCATCAGTGATATATAAGGAACTCCATCTTCGCTGAGGCGTGCAAGTTTGGCCGACGTTTTCGCCATTTGCATCAAACTAAGCACACTTTCCATCATGCGTGCACCACCTGATTTCGAAATTATGAGCAGCGGCGATTTGGTATCGCGGGCGGTGTCGATTGCAATTGCAAGTCGTTCGCCAACCACAGACCCCATGCTCCCGCCAATAAATCGGAAATCCATGCAGGCAACGACTAAATCGAGGCCGTTAATCTTGCCTTTCCCTACGCGAACGGCGTCAGTTAGTCCGGTTTTCTGCTGGGTTTCCACCAAACGTTCGTTGTATTTCTTCCTGTCGGAGAACTCCAGTGGATCGGTAGGCATAATGTGCTGACCAAACTCTTCATATTTGGAATCATCAAAAATGATTTCGAAATATTCATCGCTTCCAATACTAAAATGATATCCGCTACCCGGATCTACCCAGTTATTTTCGACCAACTCACGCCTGTGAACGGTTTCGCCAGTTGTGGGCACTTTAATCCAAACACCTTCCGGCATTTCCTTTGGCTTATCGGTATGAATATTCGATCCCTGTCGTTTAAACCAACTCATATAATAGACTTTAATTAAAATTTGATGAACAAAAATACGAAATCCGCGGTAGGATATCCGAAATTTTCATGATCTTGCCATTCTGCGGACTATTGCCAGGTCGCTCCCGACATATAATCGGGTTCAAACGTCTCGATATCAACTTTCCGAATAAATTCTTCGGAGGGATATTTTCCAGCGATTTCATGTAGCCTGATTAATCCGCGCGCGCTCACATTTTCAATGGAATGAAGCTCACAGTCTGATGGCAACGATTCGGGTAAACGCGACATTCCTGTGCCAACGAGCACATCAGAAGGCAAAATGGTTTCAAAAATCTCGGTTAATGTTCTGATGGCGACTTCGTTCAGAGCTTCGATGTTGATTTCGCCCGACGAGCCCACCGTAATTTCGAAGATTTGGGAGTAGGCGTGCTGACGGCGGGCGTCGATCATGGCCAGGACCCGGAATTTACTAGGTTTAGCCACGTCTACAATGCTAAGGGCGAATCCGGCCAGTGTATTCGCGGCAAAAAGAGTGCAATTTTGGGCGAAAAGTAGTCCTTTTACGGCGCTTGAGCCGACGCGGAGTCCGGTGTACGATCCCGGCCCTGCGCTTAGCACGACCCTATCGATATCGCCAATGCTCAACTTGGCTTCACTCAAAACCGACGTTATTTGCTCGAAAACGGCACTTGAATGCTTCCCTACCACATTTAAAGACACTTCAACTATCGAAGAATTATGGGATAGAGCAACAGAGCACAGACTTGTAGATGTTTCAATGGCAAGAATATTCACGAGCGAATCAGTTATAAATCAGAAGTTAATAAAAAACTAAAGTACGGATTTGTTCCAGAATTAACTTATTCCGACTTTTGGCAACATATTCATCACTTTTCGCAACTTCACAAGTTGGCGAACGTAACAAGGTTGGATAAAGGCGAAACTCGCCAATTAAGTCGGATAGAAATCAATTCTAAAGAATACATCAAAAAACTATGAGAAAAGCCATTTCCATAGCCGGACTGTGTTTGCTTGTTTTGGGTATTAGCGTACCCTCTCACTCTCAAAGCCTTTCGGCATTCGAAGAAAACGTAACGGAGCACACGCTCGAAAATGGGTTGAAAATGATCGTTGTACAACGTGATGTTGCGCCTGTGGCCACATTTATGACGTATGTAAACGCTGGTGGGGTCGACGAGCCCGTTGGACTTAGCGGTGTAGCTCACATTTTTGAGCACATGGCATTTAAAGGTACTAGTCGTATCGGTACAAATAACTATGAAGCTGAGGCAGCCTTAATTCCCGAAATTGATGCCACCTATACCCAGTGGGTACGCGAAAAACGGAGTCAAACTCCAGATCAAGCATTAATGGACTCACTCTGGACACGCTTTCAGGAGCTCGAAGAAATTGCTAAAACCTACGTCGTTAGCAACGAATACTCTCAGATTATCGAAAGTGAAGGTGGAGTTGGGCTAAACGCAGGAACAGGCATGGACCTTACCATGTATTTTTACAGTCTGCCTCAAAACAAAGCCGAACTCTGGTTTTCTCTTGAGTCTGAGCGTTTTAAAGATCCTGTAATGCGCGAATTTTACGTCGAAAAAGATGTAATTAAAGAAGAACGACGTCAGGTTGTAGAATCGAATCCAATTCGACGCATGCTCGAAGAGTTTTCGGCTGTTGCTTACACCGCTCTGCCCTACCGCGATGCACTAATTGGCTGGCCATCCGATATTGAAGCAGTTACCATCGAAACAGCGCTCGAATTTTATAACGATTTTTACATTCCATCGAACATGTTTATCGTGATTGTTGGGGATGTGAATCCTACCGAGATGGTTCAATTTGCTGAGGCTTACTTTAGCGATTTACCCGGTGCCGACCGACAAGTTCCGGTTATGATGGTTGAAGAACCACGTCAGCGTGGCGAACGTCGTTTTACCATCGAAGATCCAAGTCAGCCCATGATGGCCGTCGGATACAAAACTGTTGCAGCCTCACATCCCGATGCCCTGGCACTAGATGTCCTTTCTGGAATCCTTTTTGAGGGTCGTACATCTCGAATGGTAAGCACATTAGTTGATGATAAGGAACTGGCATTAGCGGTTTTGGGAATTAACGGATTCCCGGGTTCCAAATTCACCACCTTATTTGGCGCAGTTGCCCTTCCGAATCAGGAAGTTTCGCTGGAAGACCTGGAAGCAGCCATCGAAGCCGAGCTCACTAAAGTAAAAGAAGAGCTAGTTACCGAAGAAGAACTTCAACGCGTAATCACAACTCGACGAGCAACTTTGCTACGTCAATTGGGAAGCAACAACGGGATTTCAAACCTGATTGCATCAACTCAGGGGTCAACCGGCGACTGGCGAACCTTATTCACCGATCTCGACCGAATGATGGAACTCACCCCAGAAGA
>JAIUMT010000167.1 GCA_022565415.1 Balneolales bacterium
CCAATCATCAGTCTCATATTGTTGTAGAATTCTGGGGCATTGAAGAATTCGGGCCAACGTATACATTTAGCATGTATGGGACCGACAACCTGGAGACCCTCGAAGCCAATGTGCTTTTAAAATTCGTTGATGACCAAATCCCATTGATTGGGCATATTTTGAGTTTTGAAGATGATCTCGGACTTGAGTTCTATTACGGTTTATTGGATGGAGGTCCTGGCACACGCCTAAAAGGCAGTTACATCAATGGAGAGCTAGTCGGCGACACTACGTTTTACTATACAACCTCCATCGATTATGAACCTGGCCTACCAATGGAATATGAGCTTGGTGCTTACCCGAACCCGTTTAATCCAACTACGCAAATTCGATTCGAATTGCCCGTGGAGTCTCAGGTTGAGCTCGGAGTTTACACCGTAACAGGCCGGTTAATCACAACATTGGTGAATGAAGTTCGTCCGGCCGGGACGCATAATGTGTCGTTCGATGCCTCCGACCTGGCCTCGGGCGTGTACATTTACCGCATCCGCACAGGCGATTTTACTCAAACCCGAAAAATGACGCTAATTAAATAACTTACTGGGTTTTGAGCTGCTGATTTAAGGTGCGTTTGTTTAGTGAACATCACGATTTAATTTGATACTCATGATTTGTATTCCTAACATGACTTATTACACTTAGTTATTAATCAAGTTGGCTATTATGAACGCACAAGAACGCACATAGGCTGAAAATCTTTACTTTAATGCTAAAGAAAACGTTAAGATTACATAGGAATATGAAGAGTGCATTCTGTATAGTAAAAGACTATTTTCGACCTATGTCGGGCTTCGCGCTCATAACCATTTGCATTCTGATGCATCCCACAACCTCTCAAGCTCAGGTAGATTATTCAAATTCGGCTGTAATTTCGTTGAAATCGGGCTTGTTTAATGCCAAATATGAACATTTTGATAATTTGTTCGGACTTGATAAAGGTATTTACTATGGTGGTAGCATTCTGCTCCCAGTCAGGCTTCCGTTCTATATATACGGGAGGTTGAATTATTTTGAAATAAATAATGATAGCGGTATAGATCCTGAATTTCGGATAACAGAAGCTTCATACAAACAGCGGACTATTGGAGTAGGAACGCATTATCGATTGACGGTCAATCAACGATTCAGAGTTGCCGCGAACACGGGACTAACTGTTGTAAGAGCTGAGCGAAATTTGTTACGTGAGGGGGCGTCTCAGCCTTCAGAAGAACAGCTATGGAATTCCATCCATGGATATTTCGTAGGGTTAAATGCGGAAATGTATGACCGAAATTTCCCCTTAGCTATTTTCTTTGAATTCCAGAAATCCTTTCGATTTCGCCCATATACTGGAATTGATTTTAATAATGGACTAAGTGGTAATAGTTTTGGCATCGGTGTACGCTACTACTTAAATCCACCGCAACGAAAGAGATTATTTTAGTGGAAAGCGACCTATTTAGTGACGGCACTGCTCTAAGTACTAAAAGAAAGTATTGACAGACAGGGAGCGAATCCCTATCTGCCATACTTGTATGATTACTTAATCAGCATAAACTTTCGAGACGATACATAACGCTGTCCACCGGCAACAGGTTCTGCTTCTATCTGATATACATACATTCCACTACTCAGCCGACTCGCATCAAATTGAATCGAGTGATATCCGGCCGGACGCACTTCCTGAACCGGAGTCGCAATACGCTGTCCCAATACATTAAAGATGGTTATGCGAACCGATGCCGACTCCCCCAATGTGTAGGGGATGGTCGTGCTTGGGTTAAATGGATTCGGATAGTTTTGCAATAATCCAAACTCGTACGGCTGATCACCACTTTGGTCGATGCTCGTCGATACCGTTACTTCTACCGATACAACAGGAGACACGGTCTGAGCCCCATCACTGGTAATCTGTCTTACCCGGTAGTCGTACGTATGCGTCCCGATTTCGGTCGGAGAGTCGTTGTACTGGTACGTCTCGGTGGTGTCGGTGTTCACCACGGCATTGATGGAACCAACAGGAGAGAACTGGTCTGCTCCGGCATCAGAGCGCTCAATAATGTATCGGTCAACACTCATTTCTGAGTTCACAGACCATTGAATTACAGCCTGCTCGCCCATCTGACTCGCATTCACCTCATGAAATCCAGTTGGTACAGTAAGCGCATTCGTTACGAGGTGATCGATGTAAAACACACGTGTTTGCCCATCCAGATCGCTGTTGCTACCCGTTACCCGGAATCCATTAAACTGGTTTCCTGTTCCGGTAAGACTCCCGTTTCCGGTAATATATCCCGTGAAAAGGTTGTCATCCAAACGTGTTCCAATCAACTTCCAGCCAACATGAGAAATCGGGAAAGGTCGTCCGGCTTCAAGCTGACCATCACCATCGCGAATTACTATATGTAAGTTGAGGTCCGTTTCGCCCTCGGCATACACCCAGGCACCCACATAGCTTCCGCGCAGCATGTTGCCAAGATCCTGATTCGCTCCGCGTGTAATACGGATGTCCCAGTCGGTACTGCTGCTCGCATCATCAACAAACGTCCACTTTCCAGACCAATCGCCAAGCCATGCACGCTCGTTTGATCTCACCATGCTTGAGGCATTTTTATCCACCCCATGAATCTGCGCATTATGAGTTTGCTGAGGGGTAAACCATCCGGCAATTGTCGACTCGAAATCGAATAGTACCTGTGGCTCAACATTTCTGTTCGGGTGATGGGCAATCAGTTCTTTCAGGTGAATCGTCCCTTCTGTACTTCCCGTGAAATTGACTTTAAGTCCTTTGAGTGTGACCGGGAAATCGATCTGACTTTGAACTTCTTCTACAGCAAAGGCAATGGTTTGCCACTGGTTTGCCTGACTTAAACTATTCGTTGCTCGCAATGTGAACGAACGGTTGCTTCTGTCTGTGAACAAGATGTCGAAGGTCTCGTTTGCACCTGATCCGTAAGCCGAAACATAGAAACTATCAATTCTACTCGACAACGGCATTTCGGTACCAAGTGTTAGAGATGTTCCAGTAGAAGCATCGTTTGTGTTGATATGAAGTACCGAAACTTCGTTGTTGGTCGGATCTGGTCCGATTTCAGTTTCTACAACATTTGCATCGTTGCCACTGGCCACTGGATCCCAGAAAAGCAGATCTTCAAAGCTTTCAATCAACACACCTGTCGGTGTTCCCTCTGTATTAAACGGAATTTCTACGCTCACAGACTCAATGTTAGCCGTGATTGTACCGGAACCAAATCCCGTTGCTACAACGGTTCCGTCTTGGTTTAAATCAATTCCAGAACCGTCGAGCGAGAACGAAATATCGCTGTTCGACGGACTAATTATATCACCATCAGTGGTAAGTGCTCTTCCTCTTAATACGAGTCGTTCGCCGGGAACCATATTCAATGTTCGCGGGAAAATACTCAATTGGTCGAGGGTGTTTACCTGGACATGCACAGAATCGATTACATCATTATACGTCACATACACATATCCTTCTGCGTTAACAGAGTTCGCCGTGAAGAGTCCGTCGTTGTCAATTTCGCCGATTTCGGCTGAAGCGGACCAATTTACTCCGGCTGGCAACGAAATAGGGTTGTAATATTCATCGGTTCCAGTTGCTGTGAATTGTTGCGAAGCGCCCTGATATACTCTCGTGCTCGGGTTGGTAATGTGCAGGAAGTGCAATGTTCCTTGAGGGGCTGTACTTACAACGTGCAAGGTATTGGCAACGCTACGCTCTCCTCCGGGATCGGATGGGGAGTTGACTACTTGTCCGCGGACGGCCATAGTTGTTGAACCTCCTCCATCAAGATTAACACCATTCCATGCATCCAACGAAAGCAGGAAGTTGGCCATTTGCACGTAGGTCATACCAACGCTCGATGCCTGACGACCATCTACGGTAACAAAATAAACCATGGTTGAGTCTTGGTTTATCGCTACAAATGTTCTTGGATGTTGTGACGTATTGGTGCCGCTGTAAACTTGTCCTTCATCCAGGACTTTAACCCCACCGCCCATCACATCGGTGATGTTGTTCAAATCAGGATTAAAACCCAGGTAGATTTCGATTTCGTCATCTACTTCGAGATTTGTAGTTAGAAAATCCGCAGCACTTCCGGTCACGCCGCTAAGAACGAGTCCAGAATTAGGAATTACACTTCCGCCATTGGCTTTTGATGAGACAACACGCATTTGCATGGGTGCACCGGCTTTCCATTCTTGTCCGTCGGCTAAAACCAGAGTCACTTCGCGGGTATTGCTCGCTGTTGGTGTTGCTCCGCCCTCAAAACGAGTGTAAGCAACGATTGAGTTTCCGGAATGACTTCGGTTTACACCTAAGATGGCGTGCTGAGGTCCGTCGTCGCCAGTTTTAACATGACCTTGAAATTGAAGTTGTTCAATAAATGGTCGTTTGTTGTCGTCGATGGCGAAATGGAAACGGTTGTTTCCAACACCTACACCCTGAACAAACTCGCCTTTTACGGTCTGATTGGATGTTGGTCGGTGGGTTTCGAAGCTGTAGAAGTCTCCGTTAATTGAACCAACAACACGGCTTCCGGGAGCGTCAATTTGCGCTGCCTGATAGGTCGTTCGCGTAAGTGCGCTGGTTCTGTATGTTTGGATATTGAGGTAAGGGTTGGTGATATCTATTGCAAGGACATCCAGAGTTCGGGGTCCGGGAGCAAGATAGCTGGTGTGAACCACGCCGGGGGCGACGGTTCTGCTCATTACTGTGTCGGCCGCAACTTGGGCATACACTCGAGACGTTTCACTGAGGGTTCCTGCACATAGAAATAGCAGGACTAACAGGTATTGTAGGTGTTTTTTCATAGCTACTGTAGCTGGGTTATGGGATTTGTAGATAGCCGGTGTCGGTCGACATCGGATGTGCGGCAGGTTGGCCGCTTGACGATAAACTGTCCTAAAAAGCTACTAAATAAAATCTAACTGTCAAGATATAATATTGAACAACAACGTTTTATAACATTGAGGTTATATACAACCAGTGTGTGGTGGTTTTTTGGGGGACTGGTACAGTCCTTATGTGTTCTGCAAGGTGTGGTTTTTCAATTAACTGGTGCAAGTAAGCGTACGCTTGCTTGCACCATGAGGGCGCTCCTATTCACTCGTGCAATTGGACGCTAGAACCATGCAGGCACCAAAAGCCGCTATTTCAACTACCTCCTAATGTCCCCAGGGCGCCGGCGGAGCATCAATCGGAGTTGTCAAATCGAAGTCAATTCGCCAGCTCCACTCATCGCCGCGAACAGTTCCATACGTGTATCGCACATCCCGCTCGATTTCGATTCTCCATCCGCGGAAAATCCCGGTTTCTTCGGTTCGCTCCACCGACTGAATAATTTGATAATCATCGGAGTTCATGCCAAACTGAAATCCGCCATACATCGTAACCTCGTCGTCTGTGCCATCTAGTTTGCGGTGATCGTGACGAAGTTCGAGCCCGTCTTCGTGCTTAGTGAAAATCCACGTTCGCGATCGATTCCACTCACCATCGGCTACAGTTTGGATATGAAAAGGCATTTTTAACACGTCATCTTCGCATTCGCGAAAGTGCACCACCAGGTGATCTTCGTAGGTAATCATATCGTCGCCCGGAGGCGCCGTGGTAAGACTTCCAGCGTACGCATTTCCGCAGTGATGGGCTAGGTTTGCGAAAAAAGCATCAAAAGGTTGGTCGTCCGTGACCGGAGTTTCCGCTAAAGATGCATCGTCTGATGACGACCCGCAGGCCGATAGGATGAGTCCAAATGCGATTAGTAAAGTGCTAGTTTTTAATGAAGATATCATAAATAGTTTGGGTTGGTGTGTAATTTAGGTACCGGATACAATAAAGCACTTAATCTGATCAAAAACAGGAAATTTCAAAATCACTTTCATTTGATGTTAATAAATTGTTAATTATTCAATCCTCATTTTTTGGAAACAAGCATGAGGTACATTGGTTGAGAAATCCGAGTTAATCGTGGTGCTTTTTCGCAATAACAAAAACGCAAGTAGAAACAGTAACAGGAATCAGTCGCAATTTAAGTCAGTAGCATCACCGGATCAATCAACCCAAATAAGAGAATAGTCAATAGAAAAGGTATCCGCCTGTAATCAGGTTCGAAGCCGGATATTTTAAATTATGTAGAGCTGGGCACATCTTCGAAACCAGTTAACAGAGAGCTCCTGAATGGCGCTTTCGCATAGATTTTAGTCTTCCAAATCGCTTAGGTTTTCTGCCAAAACGATTTAACACATTTTATACCAATTTTTGAATTTCATCTCGGTTCGATCACCGTGATGCCTTATATAATTTAACAGTACCCAGTAATTTAGAACGCAAACGATTATGCAATCCACGATTGATAAAGCTAAAGACACCAACAACTTTGTGAACGGTAAGTTCGTGGCGACCAACAGTCCGCGAATGGATGTCATCAGTCCAATTGATGGCAGCGTGATTTCCACCGTGCCCATGTCAACGTACAACGACCTCGATCAGGCCGTTCAGTCCGCCCGCGCCGCATTCCCCGATTGGTCCGGACGCACCCTCAAAGACCGGGTTCAGGTTTTGTACAAGTATCGCGAGCTTCTGGAAAAGCACAAAGACGAGCTGACCGAAATCTGCATGATCGAAAACGGAAAAACCTGGGGCGAGTCGAAGGCTGAGGGCGATAAAAGCATCGAACTCACCGAGTTCGCCTGTTCCATGCCGCAAATTATTTCAAACGAGGTGCAGGAGGGGAGCCGGGGAGTTGAAGTACGCATCGACCGCAAACCTTTGGGCGTCGTCGCCTCCATCGCACCGTTCAATTTCCCGAATATGGTGCCACA
>JAIUMT010000168.1 GCA_022565415.1 Balneolales bacterium
AAGAGAAAGATACTACGCCTAACACCAGCGAAATCGAATCAACGCAGAAATCCAGCCTGGCCAACGAAAACGTCGAAAATGAAAATGCGGACAATTCTGTCGAAGTTGATAAAAAGGACGAATCCGGATCGTTGAAATCATCCGACGAAGCGAGTGCATCGCAAAATGACGAAACTCCGGTAACCACCAGTTCAGGCGAAATCGATGCATCGCAAAAATCGGATTCTTCTGCTTCAGCCACCGGCACTGACGACGCCACCGATATCGACGACGACGCCACCTCCGACCATCCCGACTCCCCCGACAAAAACGTCCGCACCCGTTTCACGGCTAAACCAATTCCTGCCGAACCCGGCAAACACCGCATATCCATCGTAATTCCGACCGCGGCCGACGGAAAAAAACTCCTCGAAAACACCCTCATTTCGCTATCCCGCGTCGCCATGATGCCCGACCGCGAGCTCATCATTATCGACAATGCCAGCCTCGACGAAACCTATCTCTACCTCAAACAGCTCCAAAAAGACAGTTTCATGGGGATTCGGGTCATCACAAACACCGAAAACAAGGGATTCGCAGCGGCGGTAAATCAAGGAATCAATCTATCCCGCGGACGATATGTGCTCGTGATGCACAACGACGTGACTTTCAGTCAGGATATTCCCGGAAAAATGGCCGATCTGATGGATGTTCATCAGGAAGTAGCCTGTATGGGTCCGGTAACCGGTGTCACTCTGAACACCGAGCAACGCATGCATCAGCCCGAAGAAGACGCCGGAAGCCTGCGCATGGTCGATTATATCGACAGTTTTTGCATGATGTTGAGGCGAAACGATGGATTCCGATTTGATGAGCGCTTCGAGCTCGCCTATTTTGAGGATGTCGATTTGTGCCAGGTTGCCCGAAATGCAGGAAGATCTGTGGCCGTAGCCCGCGGATTGTATGCCGATCATATCGGAGGGGCGACGACCGCCGTGCTTGGCACCGAGCCTCACGGAAAGCAGTACTGGAAAAATGTACATCAGTTTAACGGAAAATGGGATTCGCATCCGCATTTGCCATCTTTTGGTGAAGATACATCCCCGATATTTCAGCTCATCACCATCAGCGAATGCATCAATCCGTACTATCCTGAACCGGATTTGTTAAGTCGGGCGAAGGAATTGTTCACGAGCGAGGTTCGTCATGAAATGGTGCAGTCTCGTCATGCCCGCAACGATTTGTTCGCGTTAATTCGTCTGATGATGGTGCTTGATGTGCGTGATGCGTTGCGATTGCTCGAGGCTCAGCTGGCAGATCATCCGACCGAAGATGCTCTGATTTATGAATTGATTGAGTTTTATTATCGAAAGCATATCTACTCTCGCGGGGAGAAATATTTGAATCAGCTGGATCCGCATAAGCGAACTTTTGCGTTCAACTTGCTGCATTTGCGCATTTTGATGGGAGATAAAAAGCTTGAGGAGGCCACGGATGTGCTAAACATGTTGATCGAAGAGCGGCCGTCGCATCCCGAATTGGCGAAAATTACGGCCGACATCCATAACCTGTACGGTAACAAAAAAGAAGCCTCTCAGTTTTACACGCTGGCGCATCAGGCCAATCCGTTCGACTACAACAAACGCCGGGACTTGTTATTTTGATGTAAATGTGGGTTCTTAGTCTGGTCGGATGGTGGTCGCTGCATCATCATTAGAAATGGTGGACATAATGGAATCAATGATAGCCGAACAAGATTTAATAAGGTATTGGAGGAAATCGAATGTTAAGTAAAACTATAACTCTTCTGACCTTGGTGCTAGTCGGCGGCTGGGTAGTATTTTTAACACCTCATGAAAGTATACCTATACATGAAGATGATTTAAATCAGAAAATTTTAGGTAGGTGGATTAGTGAGATTGATAATAAATCTCAATGGGTGTTTCTGCCTGATGGGGTTCTTAAACCATTTTATGATGGCGAAGAAATGAGTGCAAGGACTTGGGAGTTCACGCATGAATGTAACGGGGCTCAGGTTCAGGAAGACGATTATGGGATACTTAAGATTACGTCATTCGTTGACTTCCATAATTGCTATGTCGTTCAAGGACTAGATTCAGTATTGACCCTGCTTCGAATTCCAGAAGGCAATTTGCTCATTTTCGATCGAGTTGTGGAATAGGTAATCTAATAAATTGAGCGAATTTAAATTAGACCTAGTGTGTCTCGTACCAGATTATTTTGCGATGGCTAATTGTGTGCATTCGATACCACCGCATCAGCAATTAATGCTATTCCTTATGAACATTAAGAGTACCGCGCTACATTAGACCATGATGAAATCAAATACCCTTTTACTATGCATCGGATTACTACTCTTCCCGGTGATCACCAATGCACAGGCTATAGAAATAGATCAGGGCAATCTGATTGAGCAACCCGCTTGTCCACCCTACAGTGAAGATGCGCACGAGCAATTAAAACGTTTTGTGGCGAATTCGTTGCCACATACAGCAAACGGGGTTACAGTAGAGGCTATATCACCATCAGAGGTTGCCTGGGTGGCCCAGCATTCCCGATGTCAGGGAATGAATCCAAATGCAGAATCACCAACTTATGTCACTTTTTGGAGGAGTAATAAGTACTACTTTATTGTGGTGCGACACAAAAATCCTGTAAGGTGGATAGACGAAAATACACTTGAGATGAATTTGGGTACAGATTCGATTGATGTGTTGGATTTGAACCTAAATCTAATTAGGCCATTCCTTTTTTAATGATTTCAAAGACAGAAGTTTTTGCCTAGCATTGAAGAACTCCTCTAAGGCCGGAACCTATATCTGGTCGGCGAGGAGCTCTTCATTTACGAAATAACCATGAAAACACAGTTTAAAACCGTCTGCCTGGTATTGCTTGTATTGTGCCCCGTGTACCTTTACGGGCAAAACCATCCGGAACTGGATGTTGCGACCAGCTTTGCCATTTACAAGAACGGTCAAAATATCTTTGTCGAGTATACCCCATTCCAAGAGATTATGGGCACACCCGATGTCATTGAGGAAATTGACGGAGGTGGAATACACCTGCAGTATGGCTCGTCCAAATTTTGGTTCATTCTCGGTTACTATAGTCATGAGCAGCCTCACTTGTATTATATCGAACTCAAAGATGCCGGCTATCGCGTGAATATCAACGGCGTGGATATCCATGTAGGCGATCTTGCCTATGAACTTGCCGAACACTTCCCGAAGTCGTGGGCAGTAAAACTTTCAGACCAAAATCCAGAAACAAGGGACTATTTGAGCATCGAAGTGAACGAAGTTGAATTTATAGATATTCTAATAAGCAGTAATGGAGTCGTTCAATCAATCATATACTGGATGCGACTGACCTAAATTTGCATTTATAATGGCTTGAGGTCTATTAAATATTCCTTTTGGAAGTTTAACGTACACCATCTGTCCAGAAGTGAATAGTCCAGAAGCCCCGTGCTGAATCTAACCAGTACGGGGCTAAACTTATGTCCATGAAAACTTACATATTTATCTTACTTATGGGTGGCCTTGATTTTCCCGTGTCATCCGAATCAAACACATACAAGATCGAACTGGGGCATAATTCGGTTACTCCGGCTTGTCCGCCTTACAGCGAAGAAGCACACGAGCAATTAAAACGTTTTGTGGCGAATTCGTTGCCACATACAGCGGAGGGAGTTACCGTTGAGTCCGTATCGCCATCCGAAATTATTTGGGTGGAGCAACATATCCGATGTGAGAATATGATTCCCAATCCAGATTCACCTATGTATCTGACATTCTGGAAAAGTAATCAGTACTACTTTATTGTAGTTCTGCATAGAAATCCGGTACGAGTTGAAGATGGAAATATAGTTGAGATAAATTTGGGAGGAGATAGTCTACATATTTATGATTAAATCTGAATCGTATTCGAGTATTTTTACTCTAAATCACATTGCGTGAACGTTTACTGCAATATCTAACAGAACTCCCCTAAGGCCGGAATCATACGGGGCTCTGTTATCATTATGAAAACATTTATTCTTTTATTTGTAATTGGAACTCTCGCCATATCGACGAGCAAAACGATTCGCGGTGCTGAGGCTTCAATCGAATTTGGGGCACAGGAACATCCCTGCCCACCGTTTAATCAGGAAGCATATAATCGACTCGTTACATTTGCAAAATATAGTTTCCCGCAATCCTATGAGGGTATTACGGCTCAGGCCATTCCACCGGAGGAAATCCAGTGGCTGGAGTTTCACCCAAAGTGTGAAAATATCCAAGATGTAGATGATGGGTATATTGTCTCACTATTCAAGAGTAATCAATACTATCTTGAAGTATTCTTGTTCACGGACCACGTTAAAGAGATTGATGAAGAAACATTAGAGCTTAATTTACTACCCTCATACATCGTCGTATTCGATGAGAATTGGGTTAATGTCATCGGCTTATTCTATTTTTAATCGTGTTTGTTGTTCGTCGCGAATGGATGGGTACTCTATACAGCTGTTTGGCTTGAAAGTAAGCGCAAGCGCTTTATAAGAATGCCCGTTACGTTATGAGAAGACTAACTTGCCCATATCTCACCCCGTGCTGAATCGAATCGGCACGGGGCTGAGCATAAATCCATGAAAACCTACATATTTATCTTACTTATGGGTGGCCTTGTTTTTCAAGTGGCATCCGAATCAAAAACATACAAAATCGAACTGGGGCAAAATTCGGTTACTCCCGCTTGTCCACCCTACAGCGAAGAAGCGCACGAACTATTAAAACGTTTTGTGGCAAGCTCGTTGCCTCATACAGCGGAGGGAGTTACCGTTGAGTCCGTATCGCCATCCGAAATTATTTGGGTGGAGCAACATATCCGATGTGAAAACATGATTCATGATCCTGAATCAGAGATGTATCTGACATTTTGGAAGAGTAATCAGTACTACTTTATTCTAGTTATGCATAGAAACCCTGTACGATGGATAGATGAAAATACACTTGATTTGAATTTAGGTACAGACTCTATTAACGTGTATGATTTAAATCTGAATCGTATTCGGGTATTTTTTCTCTAAGTCACATTACGTGAACGTTTACTGCAATATCTAACAGAACTCCCCTAAGACCGGAATCATACCCGGTCGGTAGGAGGCTCTGTTAGCATTGTGAAAGCATTAATTCTCTTACTCTTCATTGGACAACTCGCATTACCAGCTATTGATAAGTTCTCTGGTATCAAAATCAACGACCAATCCATTTCTTTGCACAAGATATATAATCGCACATAAGTTTTGTCTACAGCCAAAACTTATGTATAATATGCTTGGTGTTTTAACTATAGACAAAGTGTATAAATCTTGTTCGACCGCCCAAAATATTACAACAAAATGGAGCGCTGGCTTGGTAAACCACTGATAAAGGTTCTGAGCGGTCAGCGGCGTACCGGTAAAAGCTTCCTTTTGAAACTGATTCAACAAAAAGCATTACAATTGCCCGGATTGAATCATCATATTCGTATCGATATGGAACATGAGTCTAATTTTCATATCCGAACGTACGAAGATTTGAATGAACATATCCGGCAACAAATGCAGGAACATCATGCAGATCGCTACTTTATCTATATTGATGAAATTCAAGAGGTTGAGGGTTTTGAACAAGTCGTCAGAAGTCTTGCTGCCCAAGAGCATATTGACTTGTGGATTACGGGCAGCAATGCCGATATGTTGTCAGGTGAGCTGGCATCCCGTTTAAGCGGTCGTTATGTGGAAATACCAGTTTATAGTCTTGATTTTACTGAATATTGTGCTTTTCATCATCTTCAACAAGATCATACTTCGCTTCAGAAGTTCCTGCGTTACGGTGGTCTCCCATTTCTAATCCATCTTGAACCGGACGACGATATCATTTACGATTACCTTCGAAATATCATTGATACAGTGGTTTTTAAAGATGTAATCAGTCGCTATCAAATCCGTAATGTTCGTTTTCTTAACGATTTACTTTTTTATTTGGCAGATACTACAGGTAGCCTGCTGTCTGCAAAGAAAATCAGCGATTATCTTAAATCTCAACGGATTACCATCTCGGTAAATGCGGTGTTGGACTACCTTAACTACCTGGTTTCAGCTCAGATTGTATATAGGGTGCCGCGTTATGATATCCGGGGACGAAAACATTTTGAAATTGGTGAAAAATATTATTTCCAGGATATCGGTATTCGAAATGCCATTTGCGGCTATCGCGTTACAGATATTGCACAAATAATGGAAAACGTGGTACATCATCATTTAAAAAGCCACGATTATGAAGTATTTGTCGGCAAGGATCAGCAACGAGAAATCGATTTCCTCGCACGACGAAAAGGGGAAACGGTGTATGTACAGGTGTGTTACCTGCTGTCCTCTGCAGAGACCATCGATCGTGAGTTTGGAAACTTAAAGGCTATTCCAGATAATTATCGCAAAGTGGTTGTGAGTATGGACGAGGACGCCCAATCTTCAATTGATGGAATCGAGCACCAAAATCTGCTTACGTTTCTGAAAACCTTTCACTGACATGTTTGAATCCAAATATCTACTCTTAAAGCTGAAAAACCGCTCAGGTAAGTAGACCATCTCACTAAAGGGTCAGACTTCCCCGAGCGAGTGCCAATTGGTATTAATTCACACGACCTTATTTGAGAGCCAGCCATCAATGATTCAGGATAGATAGGTATAAAAAGTAGTAATACAGGATTTTGCTCGAAAAATTTAATATTGTTTAGCCACGAACAGAGCGACCTACTTCTCCATATCCGACAATAAAATTTTCAGCGCAGCCGTAGACACCTGAATTTCCCTCACCGAATACACC
>JAIUMT010000169.1 GCA_022565415.1 Balneolales bacterium
ATTAAACCTTGAGTTGCAGCCAAACCGTAGACTACATAAGAACCGTCGTCGTTAACACGAACTTCCACATCACCACTAACAGCGTTTCCGCTAGCTGCAGATGACATTTTTGGAGATTGTGCAATAGATACAGGGTTCTCAGCATCAGACACATCGAAGATATCGACATATCCTAGTTGTGGATCTGAAGCAACCGGACCACGGTATGCATAAATAGCTACATGCTCAACGCCATCAACGACAAAAGACCTAACACCGCTATTTGAGCCAGTATTACCAATGTCTTGTCCTTCTCTGTACACGCCAGTAGAACTATAACGTCTTACTAAGCCACCATTTCCATTAATCAACAAGTCACCATTTTGTGTTGTCGTAACAGATGCGTTGGCATGGACGGCTCTGTTGGCTGGAGTCTCTGCTGTTAAAGCGATACGCTCAGTAACCCAATCTGTACCTTGGTTAGTAGTCGTTACTACTAAAATCGAACCAGGATTAGATGATTGTTGAGCAGCCATAAGCTTGAATGTCCCATCTGCCCAGCTTCCAGATACAAACGTTTTATCACCAAAACGCTGAGCGCTATCAGAATTATAGCTGAATGTTGCTATGGGCGCACCACCAGTCGGTTCAAAAACATACACTTTAAATGGGTTTGCACCAGCACTAGCATCTAATGTCATGTTCGAGACAACTATTTTACCATCGTCTGTAAATTCGATATCGTTTATTTGGAACAATCCACCAGCCACACTTGATAAATCAAATGTTACCGGAGTAATATCAGCGCCAGTATCGGCATCCATGATACGGATATTATTACCGCCTGTACGACTTGCGGCAATCAAGACTTTTTGGCCGTCTATCTCGCCAAAGGCGATACCTCTCTCATTTCCAGCATCCATCCATGAGGGGGTACCTGCTAAAGCACCATCTCGTGCATTTCTTTCCCAGATGACATCCTGAGCTTGTGCCGGCATAACCGTCAGCCCAATAAGTAGTAGAGCGACTGCTCCAACCACTAGTCTCTGTAGATAATTAAATCTCATATTCGACTCCATTCTTTGTTGTTTGTTAATCTGAACACCTTTTGTAAACCCGAAAGGTTTGTTCAATAATTAAGACTTTGCAATTTCCAATTCTGGAAACGCTACCATCTTCAACCTGTAATGTAGCATATTGATGTTATATCTTCCACTTTTAATTATTAACATCATATTAACATAAAAAGGGCAGCTTCCACATTTTGCGAAAGCTGCCCTTAAGTAGTTTGCTAGGTAATAATCAAACTATTTCATCAAAACCATCTTATGAGATTTTGTGTAATTGCCTGTAACTATTCTATAGATATACACGCCAGAGGCAAGGTTACTCGCGTCAAAATTGACCGTGTATTCGCCTATCGACATAGACTCATTAACGAGAGTAGCTACTCGCTGACCAGTTATAGAGTAAACAGCAAGCTCTACATTCCCTGATTCCGCAATACTAAAGTTAATTGCAGTGCTTGGGTTGAACGGATTCGGGTAGTTCTGTGCAAGTGTATATGATATCGGAGCATCTATATCTATACTCGTACCATCTACAAGTTCGAGGTCAATGGTCCAGATTTGCTCAGCAAAACGGACTTCATCGCCAACTTCTGCCGTTACTGTCCAGGCACCGTTGAATGTACCTGAGGTAACCCCAAGATCATCCAATACCGACTTAACTGCACCTACTGTTAATGTAAGGCTTGAATTAACTCCAGTTGGAACACTAAAAGCTGGCGGATCAAATGATCCGGTTGATGAATCTAAGTGCCACGTGTAGGTTAGCTCACGGAATGATCCCCAGTCGTCAAAATCTTCATCGATTAAAACTGTACCACCGAGTCCGGTCACAGTAACATCATCAAAGTAAACGGCTCCATCAATTGCACTTCCTCCTACGCGAATTCGCACATACGACTCGCCTGACATATTCAACGGAACATCAAATTTTTGCCAGTCGAAGTTGATATCGCCAGTACCGCCAGCGACAGAATTCAACGTAGCGGCAGCTTCCCACTCAACGCCATCATCAGATTTTTCAACATACACAGTTAATACTGTCTGGTTGTTGTAGGTAGCGACCCACATCGAAATTGACTGAGGAGAATCTAAGACAGGAAGTTTGGCATAGCCGGCAGCATTAAAGTTGTTACCGAAATAGCCTCCCGCTCCCAAATTGCCATCGCCACCATGAGCAAAGTTGTCGTTCAGATACTCCATGTTAGACCGTGACCAAGCAATCGTAGATGGGGCATCTTCCCAATTGATGGTTATCTCTTCTTCATCATCTGAACCAAGTAAAACACGTGTTGCATTTGGAGGACTTAACAAATTAAACGCACTGATGGATGGAGGTGGTTCTGGAATGTATGCTGAAATATCATATGCTTGAATTGCATTGTTGGTTGCCAACAAGTACATACGTGCATTCTCGATATCCAAAATTGGTCCGCCGGCACCGTTACCATTTGCATTCGCAAATGATGATGCGCTTGTATAAGCGATTTCTGTACCAGTAGCCAAATCAATAATAGAGGCGCTCTGACCATTTGCGGTTAGGTTTGATGGAAATACGGCAGCTAGCTGACGGCCATTTGCAATTTTGTAATCAACCCAAAGTGATTCTTTTGTAGGAAAAACACTTCCAGCAACAACGGTCCCGATTTCACCAGTTGCAGTGCTGATTTTCCGCAATTCATAATCAAATTCATTCACCCAAAGGCTATCTTCACCAGCGATAGGTGACATCCCCCGAACCGCGCGTAATTCAGCTGCTGGAAATGTAAAGGTTGTTACATCAGTTACAACTCCTGCTTCTTCGTCGTAGGTAAGTTTCGACAAGTTTGGGTGATTACTACCACCCACGTAAAACGCAGGTACACTTCCTGTAAAGTCGGCACGGAAACTATCACCGTATCGAAGCGCGGCATTTAGATTGCCGGAGTAAACGATTCTAGGGTCAGAATCAATGTCGGTGTATCCATAAATTTTATAACTATCAGTTTCGGAGTTGAGCGTCATGTTGGATATGAAGATCTCTCCAGACGGCGACACGTCTACCAAAGTCGTTGGGAAAAATCCACCTGATACTCCCTCAACGCTTAATGTGGTTAGAGAATCACCGGTAGCTGCATCTAGCACGACCGGGCGTTGACCGCCAGAACGGCTGATAATAATGAGCTGACCCGTTGCTGCATTATGTGCGATTCCCCGCGTGTTGTTATCGTTTACAAACCATTTACCAGCAGGTAACGGTGCTTCAGATGTGGGCGCTGGTCCTGCCTGAATCGACCATATTGGCTCATTCAGTACGTCTTGCGCATTTGCTGAGTCCGGAAGTGCTCCGAGTAGCAAAATGCTAGCTGCCAGACCAAGCGTCGACAGTGACTTTAATGTTTTTTGTAAAGTAATTTTCATGATGTATCTGTTATTTTAGATGTTTTTGAGAGAATCAAGGCTCGAACAATAGCTCAAACCTGGTTATTTCACCAAATAAAGACACAGAGTTGGCCATATGGCACTTCAGCGACTAGATTTAGTGATCCGCTAGTGATTGGATGAAGTTTGCCATTTTGGCAAACGGTGTATTATAAACCCGCCAAACTATTCAATAAGGAACTTTACTAACTATTTACTCATTTTCTGCCCAGTTGCAATGCGTGCTCAGGCGTTGAATACGACTAAATCTAATTGTTTATAAAAGACATACTCTTATGCGTAGTTCGGGACTTTAAGAAAACTAAGTACGTTAAGGTTGGATGAAATTGTTAATAGACCATCGTTTCAGGTTCCTGTGTGGGTGTGACTCCAAAACCTGATTTGACTTAATCTACTTTACCTAAAGTAAAACATTAGCGGTAAATCTCACAATAATATTTTACACTATTTACATTGAAGTTAATGCCTTTTAGTAAGACCTAAATCGTTATTTCAAAAGCTCATCAGGATTCAAAATCGACAACTCATCATCTACAAACAATCGCCCCTTTCTGACCAATTTCCCATCGAAATATACATCCGCCCCAATGCAAACTAAATCCCAGTGAATCGTACTGTCGTTGCCATTTGGAGCTATTTCATAGTCTTTACCAAGCGTTAGGTGATTAGATCCGTAGATTTTCTCATCGAACAAAATATCGTACATCGGTTTTTCAATAATCGGATTTGTACCGAAACTAAACTCCCCGAATCGTTTAGCGCCCTCATCCGCGCTTAAAATCTCCTCCAGAGCGGCATTGTTGGATGAATCAAAATTGACCACCACGCCATTTTCGACGTGAAGCTCCACAAACTCAAACGGTTTGCCCTGATAAACCGAAGGCGCATAGCGAATATGTCCGTTTACGCTGTCTAAAATCGGCGACGAGAACAGCTCACCATCCGGAATATTGCGTTTTCCTGTGCATGGAATCCAATTTTGTCCTTCAACAGACATCCGAATATCGGTACCCTGTCCCCTTAGATGAATTTCTTTTGTTCGTCTGAGGCGGTCTTCGAGGGGTTTCATGGCCTCGGCGAGCTTGGCATAATCTAACAAACACGCCTTGAAATAGAACTCTTCAAATACGTGTGTCGGCATTTTGGCATTCATGGCAAATGCATCGGATGGATAGCGCATAATGCACCATTTTGTGTTATTTACCCGCTCTTCGAAATGCACGGGCTCCAAAAGTGCCTTGCCATAGGCTTTGTTCGCCGCAGCGCCCACATTCGACTGCTCGTAGATGTTTTGCGTGGCCCGAACCCCGACATAGGCGTCCATTTGCTTCATCAACGGCAACTGGTCTACAGTGGCTTGACGCTCCCAAAAGGCCATATCCCCCGACTCTACCAGCATCCGCTGCACCTCGGTGTCAACGATATCAATAAAAGGATGCGCCCCGATTCTGCGAGCTTCCTCAACCATTGCCCTCATCAGACCAATTCCGTTGAGTCCGATGAGCTGAATCATCACATTTTCGTCGGATTTCAGCTCTACACTATAATTGAGGATTTTCTTGGCTAATAGTTTGTCGTTGGATGAGTACATCATAAAATTGGGTGGTTTTTCTAGTGTTTAACTTCGTTGGTGGCGTCTGGAATCGTGATAACTTCGTCGCATAATCGCAGTTCGGAGGCATCATTGCTGGCCAAAACGGTTAGATAATTCGGATTTCGGCGTTGTTCTAGAACCTGCTCGATAAACGCATGGCCTCTTTCGTCGAGGTTAGACCCTGGCTCGTCTAGAAACAGGATTCGAGGTCGGTGCAGGTTTGCGGCTATAATCTTGAGTCGCTGCTGCTGACCGGATGATAACGACTTATACATCGCATTTTCTTTGAATAAAATACCGGCTTCGTCTAAACATGAGCGAATATGATCATCTGATTGAGGGTGTTCCCTGGCACCGGACAAAAACTGCAAATTTTCGCGGCAGGTGAGTTCTCCGTAATGTTGAATATACGGCGCCGAATATCCGGAATTTTCGCGCAGAATCGCCCTGTCGGCGGGTACATCATCAATCGTCCAGGTCACCTCGCCAACATCTTGCATATAAAGTCCGGCAAGACATCGCATCAGCGTAGACTTTCCGGATCCGTTCGTACCGGCAATTCCCACAACTCCTGAGGCTGCACGGAAACTGAGCTCGCGGAATATCCAGCGGAATCCGAAATGTTTTCCAAGGTTAGTAACGGTCAAATTGATCATGTTCAAAAGTACGCAAACACCGTGTAAACCAAAATTCAGAAAAGCGTTAATAATTCGGTTTTGGGCAAAAGAATATCGGGTTGTTTACGTTTGATTGGGTAAGCTGCACCACCTATATTTCAAATAAAATTCATCTTTACACTATGCAACATTACATTCGATCGATTACTCAGGAACTACTGAATAAAATTACTGATGAGCAGATGCACTACACCCCGGCCGACCTGCTGGAAGCCGGGTTCCCGCCCTTTCTCGTAGAACGCATCAGTCTGGAAATTCAACGAAATCTGGCCGATTCGGTGAGCTTGCCCGACAGCGATTGGGCCGATATGCAAGCCGATCATGTTCAGGATGCCTGGGATAATTTTCTTGTTGCAATACGTGCGGAAACGCGGATTCCGGCCAGTTATCTGCGGTCTGTTATCGAAAATGCGGTCGAAGATATTCTCGAATTGCTCGCCGAACCGGAACGTACCATTCAGGAGACCCTTTTTCGACAGGAAAAGATGGCTTCGGTTTTGGAATTGCAGGTTCGCCGCCAATGGATTGTAACTAATGGTCACCTCGCCGATGCGGTTCTTCGTTACATGAATCGCAAGGGGCTCACCGAAATCTCCCGCGAAAAGGCTGCTAACATCATTCGACAGATTGATTTACACCTGGCTTCGGGTTACACACCGCTGAAATGGGGTCAGGCTTTGGATGTTTGGTTCAAGTTGATGGGTCAGGCAATTCCATCGGCCATGTTGACCCGCTATTTTGCCGATAAAGGATTGTCGGACATCGCCAAACGTTTTGAGCAAACCGACGAAGCAATGAGTCGAAGTCGCTTAATCGAGTATTTATCGATGCCCGATTTGAACTGGGGAGCAGCCGACGAAGATGACCTGCCCGGATTTACGCCTGTGCTTCCGTACGAATCGAAAGAATCTGCGGCGGATGAGAAATTAGATGAAGACAACGATGAGTCGAACAACTCCCTCGCTTCACTGTATTCCCCTCAGCAAGACGACGAAGACGAATCTGCAGCGGATGCGAACCTCGATGATGACGAAGACGAGTCGAACAACTCCCTCGCTTCGCTATATTCCCCTCAGCAAGACGACGACGATTCTGCCGCGGATGAGA
>JAIUMT010000170.1 GCA_022565415.1 Balneolales bacterium
CTAGCATTCCGCTTGCAAACGTAGATCCTAAATCTCCGTTCGAAAGCTTTGAGGCAATACGCTCGGGCATCAAAACGGCTCCAATCGGAAACCCAGCAGCCAGACTTTTTGCCAAGGTTATGAGGTCGGGACGCATATCGACATGCTCGCTAAAAGAGAATTTACCTGTACGACCAACGCCCGTCTGAATTTCATCAAAAATGAGTAGAACGCCGTAATTGTCACAGATCTCACGGATTTCTTTATAGTAATTATAGGGTGCTGTTGCACATCCGTTGATACTTTGAATCGGTTCTAAGATAAAACCGGCCACATCTGAGTTTGATTTAAGAAACTCTTCAAGCGCGCTCGCATCGCCAAAGGGAACAAACGAAACATCGGGCATTCCAAACTGATAGGGCAATCTCAGCTTTTCGCTATGCGTAACCGATAGTGATGCCAAAGTTCTGCCGTGCCACCCTCCGATGGTCGAGACCATCCGGGTTTTTCCAGTCATTTTCCAGGCGAGCTTGATTGCATTCTCGTTGGCTTCTGTGCCAGAATTGCAAAAGAAGACGCGATCGAATCCGTCTGGGGACATTTCCACGAGCTTTTGCGCGGCTTGTGCCCGGGTCGGATTATAAACCACATTAGAGTAAAACATCAGCTTTTTCGACTGCTCATAGATCGCTTCGGTTACACGAGTTGGAGTATGACCCAAAATGGAAACGCAATGACCACCATACAAGTCGGTGTAACGTTTTCCGCTCGTATCGAATAGGTGAATTCCCTCACCATGTGAGAAAACGACCGGGTACCTACCATAGGTTGGTGCCTCGTATTTATCTTCGACAGCTTTCCAGTCTGTACTCATAGATATTTTATCAAATAGATTATTATAATATATTGTGCTACAATACAATGCCGGGATTCAACAAACCGATTTCTTCCGGTAAATCGAACATCAGATTCAGGTTTTGAATCATTTGTCCGGCGGCTCCTTTACCCATATTATCTATGGCCACACCAACGGAAAACTCCTCTCGATCTTGTTTCCAACCAATGTCTGAAAATGCGGTTCCGACTACTGGTTTCAGCTCGGGTAGCTCAGATCGCATGCGAACCATCGGGGCATTGTAATAGGTAGACTCAAACGCATCGGTTATGTCGGCTGTTTTGTTTATCGAACCGGCCAAGTTTAGCCAAATTCCGCGAACTACAGGACCCGAAACCGGAGTAAAATGAACCGGCACTGATGATCCCGCCAGCCGTGTCGTATTCTGACCAACCTCACCTAAATGTTGGTGAGCAAATACTTTATATGCTGTGATATTGCCGTTTCTGCTAGAGAAATGGGTCGTTGCCGAAGCCTTAGCTCCTGAACCCGAAGATCCGGTAATACCTGTAACAAAGACCCGATCGATAAGTCCGGATGTTGCCAGAGGAATTAATCCGAGTTGAATCGCGGTAGCAAAACATCCCGGATTCGCCACATAATCTGAATTTCGAACCTCAGCCCGATTAAACTCCGGAAGTCCGTACACGAATTGGTCGAGCAGTTCCGGGTGTGGATGTTTCATACTATACCACTGCTGATAATCAGCGGCCGAATCTAATCTGAAATCGGAACCGATATCGATGATTTTGCCTTTGAATCCGCCTTTGAGCAGACTAAAAGCTGCCTCAGCAGATAAACCGTGTGGTAAAGCCAAAATAACCGCGTCTGATTTATCTAAAGCTAAATCAGCCATAGGCTTAATCTTGATATCGATGATTTCAGAGAAAGCCGGATAGATTTCATCGATTGACTTTCCAGCCGAGCTATCTCCGTAAATGTTATCGATTTCGAACTCGGGATGCATCAGGATGTATCGAATGGATTCCATCCCGGTGTAGCCAGATGCCCCTGCTATAGAAAGTCGTATTTTACTCATGTCGTTATATTCTGAATTCGTCGGTTGGACTAATGGGTAGTGTGAAGGCACCATCAGCGACCCAATCACCAAGTTTTTTGGGATCGGCAACGGCATTTACAGCCCGAATACCCATGGTGTTTTGAATGAACTGAATTCCAACCAGGTTGTCGGTAACCGGACCGGTAATAATTGAAATGCTTCGGCTGTAGCGTTTTCGGAAAAAGTGGTCTGCCGCCCAACATCCCATGAAATCCTGTGCTGCAACTACGTGAACAGAGGTGAATTTCTGGATTTCTTTATCCATTAGGAGGCTGTCGACGCCGTAAGCACCGATAATTCCATCTCCAAACTCCAATACGATTAGATCGGGTTTCTGCTTGTTCAGATGTTTGATGAGGCCTTTGGCCATAGGAAGGATGTTTTTTCCGGTGGTGGAAACGAGTCCGGCTTCAGAGAAGTGTGTACAGGCAATTGCGCCCTGCTCCATCATCGAACGCACATCGCGCATGAGGGAGGCTCCGGTTAGCTTGGCAGCTGCAACTCTGTAGCCTTTATCTGCAAGTTGCCGCACGATTTGAGCTGCCGCCATGGTTTTACCCACGTTCATACAAGTACCCGTAACGGCGATAAGTGGAACACTTTCGTTGAGCTCGTATTCCCATTCAATCGCGTAATCCTGAATGCAGGCGTGCTTTTGAATATCGTCTTCTTTGGTTACCACGGCACCGATTACTTCAGCCCTCATTGCCGGACCAAAATCCGGGTGGGGTGATTGACAAAATCCGATGATTCCACCCATGTTCAGAATATGAAGCACGTCTCCGACTTTGATTGCTCGTGGAATTACGCCGCTGTATCCGCGTAGAGCCTGTCGCTCGCCCAACGCTCCAATCACAATATCACCCTTTTTATACGCGATGAAATCACCCTGGGCATTTTCGATTTTATTGTAATTATCTTTGTCGTCAAGCAGCTTAACCGCAACAACATAGCCTTCTTGAGCTACGATGCTTTTGGTAATTGTGAGCTCTTTTTCGAGCTTCACTGCCCCCGAACTGGATGCAATGATATTTGCAGTAATGGTTTCAGTGCCTGTAGTCATGATTTCTTATTCTGAAGTGCAATTTTTGATGGAAGTCCGTAGAGTTTTGAAAAAGCCCGCGCTTCTTCGCCTGTCCAGCCTGTGCTTTCTTCGCCGTATTTGGCAAAAGACGCGTTCATTAAGCTGTTTTCTGATGAGGTGCCAAGTGGAAAGAGATTTCCATGACCGATGTACAGACGTACTTGTCCGGCTACCTGCTGTTGCGTGCTGACAAAAAACGCCTCAATATCGCGCATTACTGGATCGTAGAAGTGTCCTTCGTGGAGTAACATTCCGTAGGTATCGGCCAGGTTGTCTTTGGTCTGACGTTGCCATTTGCTCAATACGAGCTTTTCTAGCTCCCGGTGAGCCAGGTAAATAATCGCTGCAACCGGAGCCTCAAATCCGATTCGACCTTTAATTCCGATGATGGTATCGCCCAGGTGCATACCTCTGCCTACTCCGTGCTTGCGACCAAGATCGAGAAGTTGTTGCAAAAGCTCTTTCGTCGAGAGTTTCTTGCCGTTGATCGAAACCGGTAAGCCATTTTCGAATCCGATGGCGATTTCTTCGGGCGTTTCGGTAAAGGTTTCGGGTGATTTCAGATGGGGGAATGCATCGAATGGTAATGCCTCGTCGGAGGTTGTGGTTTCTTTTCCACCAATAGTTGTACCCCAGATTCCATCATTAATAGAGTATAGTGTGGTCTTCTCTTCGACTTCAAATCCGCGCTCCCGAAGAAATGCGGTTGTATCCTGACGGGTGAGTTCTTTGTCCCGAATCGGAGTAATGACTTCTACATCGGGCAGTAATGTACGCAGGGCCACATCAAAACGAACCTGGTCGTTTCCGGCACCAGTTGATCCATGAGCGACCATTGTTGTGCCAATTTTCTTGGCATACAAGGCGATTTGCTCCGCCTGAACGAAACGCTCTGCCCCAACCGAAAGCGGATAAGTCCTGTCTCGCAATACATTGCCCTTTATAAGGTTAGATATTATGCGCTCATAAAGTTCCTCAAATGCTGGAACACAAACAAAATCGGTTGCTCCCAATTTCTTTGCACGCGCTGCAATTGCATCAATTTGTTCCTGATTCATGCCGAGGCAATCCACCAGAACCGCATGAATTTCGGCCTCATACGTTTCCTTGAGATATGGAATACAAAAACTTGTATCCAACCCTCCACTGTAGGCTAATACTATTTTTTTACTCATCTTAAAAACATCCCTAAAATAAAAAAGGACAGAATCTGTGAAGATTCTGCCCCTTGCGATAAAGTTACATTCTAATGATGTAAACGTTTGATATACGGACACAATCTTCTAACAGCAGTTTTTCCTGCGGAGACGGCGCCTGTTTATAACTGATACATAACGTGTTACAATCATGTCGTATAGATACCAACTATTTCAGAGGATATCAATACAAAACATTAAAATTCATCAATTCTTTTTGTGCGTGGTATTCTTGTTATCTTTGATCAATTATCCAACACTGAAAGCCGCATTATGACCCTTCTCGAACAAAAAACACAGTTAATTCGCGAACGAGCCCGGGAATTAGGCTTCGAGACCTGTGGTTTTTCGAAAGCAAGGCGCTTGGTTGAGGAAGAGTCTCGTCTGGAATCGTGGCTTAAAGAAGGCAAACACGGCTCGATGAGTTGGTTTGAGCGAAATTTCGATAAACGTCTGGATCCGACATTGCTCGTTCCCGGAGCGAAATCGGTTGTGTCGGTACTTTGTAGTTATAATCAGCCTGAGTTATTCAAGAAAACAGCCCAGTCTGCCGAGACACCCCGAATCTCGAACTATGCTCTCGGCGAAGATTATCACACCATTCTAAAAGACAAGCTGTACGAGTTGTACGAGTTCACCTCAGAAATCAATGGCGGACTCGACGGACGTGTATTCACCGACTCCGCCCCGGTTCTCGACAAGGCGTGGGCACGACAATCCGGTCTGGGATGGATCGGCAAGAACAGCAACTTGCTAAATAAGGAATTGGGATCGTTTTTCTTCATCGGGGAAATGATTGTCGACGCCGAGTTTGTGTACGACTCTTCAACTACAGACCATTGCGGAACATGCACGCGCTGCATTGATGCTTGTCCGACAGATGCCATTTACGAGCCCTATCGGGTTGATGGTAGCAAATGTATCTCCTACCTGACTATAGAACTTCGTGAGGCTATACCTGATGAATTTCATGATAAAATCGGTCAGTGGATTTACGGATGTGATATCTGTCAGGATGTGTGCCCCTGGAACAGAAAAGCGAAACCAGCCTCTGAACCACGATTAATGGCAAATCCTGAAATCACCGACAAAAACATCGATTACTGGGAAGAATTGAATCTGCAGGAATACCGAAGACTCTTTAAGGGAAGCGCCGTGAAACGCACAAAATTCGAAGGATTAACCCGTAACATCAGCATAGTTTCGCACAATCTTAAAGAGAAAAAAGACGTTTTATAAGTATCTTTCCCAATCAACGAGCAAAATCAGAACGTTTTTGCAATTCATTTTTTCAGACTTATAATGCGATACGCAACGATACTTTTATTACTGGTGCTAATTTCATCGTGCTCCCGCGATTCCGATCAGGAGCAATTTGAACGGGAGGCATTTGCCAGTCCGCAGAATATTACCGAAACCACTGCTGGGGGTGAAATAATTGCGACAGACCCCGACGATTGGCGTATTGCTCCATTATTTCAGGGATATGTTGAGGTATTTCAGCCACCATACCCGAATCCATCCCCCGGTACCCGATTTACACTCGAAATCCTTATCACCGGATTAGAATCGGTATACGGACTCGAAATTTACACCCGCGACACCTTAGGTCGCCCCTCCCTCATTTATACAGATAACCGCAGACCCATGCCTCCTGGCATCACCGATATCATAATAGAACCGGTTTGGTTAAGTCCGACAGGAAACTACAACGGCGCGCTGGGAATTCACCGCATTTTCGTTTATGATGGTTCTGGAAACATGATAACCTATGGAGACTTACTCGTAGAGTGATATGCGAAAACTGACCCCATCCGAAAAAGAAGTACTTAGCCGGCTAATCCACATGGAATCGTGGGATACGTTGATTGAAGAAACGGGACTTCAGTACGGAGAATTACGCGACGATATTACAAACCTGATTAGCAGCCGATTGATACAGGTCTACTCGGATCATGCTTCAGGCTCGGGATCCCAACAAACTGCATTTTACGACCTCGACAACCTTCGGGACTACTCCTTCCGCATAACTGGACTCGGAATCAACACCTTGACACGACACTGATGGAACTTCAAATTCAACAGAACGACATTAAGAAACTCTTGCAGCTGGATGGGAAATCCGTAACATCATCAGGCAAAGCGCTTGACTACACCGTCGAAAAACAAGGCGAAGACGGCTTCATTATACATATTGATGGAGATTCGTATCAGGTTTATGATGTTGATATCGATGAACATAACGTATCATTTACAGTTGATGGCGACCGTCACAGCTACAGCGTCAAAGACGAGCAAGCATTACTCCTTGAAAAGATGGGATTCAAATCTGGCAACAAGAAATCGGAAGGTCAGTTGAAGGCCCCTATGCCGGGTAAAATTCTCGGGATTCGAAAACAGGAAGGCGACGATGTGGCTGCCGGTGAACCTGTTATCATTTTGGAAGCCATGAAAATGGAAAACGAACTTAAAGCTCCCGTTTCGGGCTCAGTTGTTAAACTTCATGTTGCTCTGGGCGATTCGGTTGACAAAAACACGGTATTAATAGAAATAGCATAACATTGGACAAATTTATAATTCAGGGTAACACCCCACTAAAAGGAACCATCCGCATAAGTGGATC
>JAIUMT010000171.1 GCA_022565415.1 Balneolales bacterium
AACGGGTTTCATCCGAAAGCTGATTCTGATCGTTTAAATCGCGGCTGAGTTCTTCAAATTGTTCCTGGATTTCGTCTAATTGGCGTGAAAGTTCTTCGCGTGACTCCCGAATATCTTCCGCTGCCTGACTTTGATCCCAGTTATCGCCCTCATTCTGCATAATTTGCTGGCGCAAATCCTCGTAATCCCTTCGATTTTGCTCGTACGCATCTCGGAATTCCTCGAGCCGCGAAGCCACATCGTCTTCGCGCTCTTCCTGAGCCAGCAAAAAGTCGGTTAACGACGAAATTCTGAGCACCTGCTCGCCCGATCGCGATCGTTTGAAATTGTTATATGTATCGTTGTCGTACACATCAATCCAGTAGGTCAACACATCCATAGGAAGCAGATTCAGCGATTGTAGCTCCCAGCGGTATTCATCAATGGCAATGCGCTCGGCTGGACGATTTAACCTGATGCGGCCAGTTTCAGGCTCTCTGGTGCCAAAAGATCGCTGAATTCGATACCCCAACTCAACCCGGTTAAAGCCAAAATCATCGCTTAATTCATACACGATTTCCAGCGATTTAGGCTCCAATTCGGATTTTTCTGATTCTGGACGCAAAATTCGTATTTCAGGATATTCGTCCTCCAACGGAATTACCCTAAAATTGAATGTATTTCGGTTTTTGAGTCCGTTTTCTTCCTGCATGGCAAACCAAAGGCTGTCGCGCACAGAGGTAGTTTCGAACGACGTTGTAAACCTTGTCGGATTCTCTGAATCGGCCACTAGCCGCGTGCTATCCTGATCTACACCCGACACCAAAAACAACGACTCCAGCGGCTGATTTGACCTCCCCCGCACCGTAACTGCAGATCCCGGATACGCCTCCAACCTGCTAAACGGATACTGAAGCGCTACTTCCGAAAGTCCGGTGTAGCTTGGTGGCTCAACTTGCAAAGTGAGTTCGGTAAATCGAGGCAGCAACTGAACGTGAATTTCATGTTGATCACTACGATACCCATCCATCAGTACATAATATTGAACATCGCTAAACAGCTCGTGTGGTTCCGACAAGAATCGTTGATTTTGTCCCGGTTCGAGACGCTGAATACGGAAATCCGATTCGGCCTCGGTTTTGATGGCAAGCTGAACGTTCTCAGGGAGGTTTTCATCAGCCGAAAAACGGATTTCAAAACGCAGGCGCGATCCCTGTTCGATGATGGTATCTCCGGGCGCAACGCTGAAATTGAATGGATTGGGTTTGTAGAATGTCTCGGATGGGGAGGCGAGTCGTTGCAAAGCGTCTGATTGCGAGATTCCCAGAAATGCAAAAAGTCCTAATGAAATCGCCAAGGCGACGCCGGTATTTACGGACCAAACACTTGCTTCGTGACTTTTCGTGTACATTCGCAAGGCCGAATCGAGTTCTTGCGGATTGATGCTCGCCAGTTGTTGCTCAATCGCCGCATCGTGAAGTCCGTTTCTGTCGGAGGATTTCTGAAAATCCAGCACGTATCGAACTTCAGGAAGGTCGTGTTTTCGTGAAAAGTCGCTGTAAAACCTGTTGAAATCCCGACGAGAAATGATGTTTAAAACATACACTCCGAGGCCTGCCGAAAGTAAAAATCCGACTAAAAGAAGGGAGTTTCGAACCAGCGGATCCATCCAAAGCCACATTTCCAGCAGAAGAACGAGCAATAATGAAGTGAACATCAGAGCGAAAATCGAACCGGCAATGGCCATGGTGCGGCGCTGACCAATTGATTTCCAGGCACGAATTAGTCGTGACTCGACTTGAGAAAAGGTTAGTGAATTTTGCTGAAAATCTGTCAAAATGGGTTGTTTTTAGCGAAAATGGACGTCTGCAAATATAACGGATCGAAGGCAGAACTCATTGTCCGTTTATAAATCGGATAACGCTAAAGAACGTTTCATTCTGAAGTTTTTCCCGTGATTTTCGAGCTGCATCATCTCGTGAGTAGCATCGTGCTCCAAAAAGAAATACCATCCTTCCTGAACGGCCTCCGGCAGGAGTTTCATCCGCTCTTCCATGGTGGTGAGGGGGAACATATCGTAGCCCATAACCCAGGGGACGGGGGCATGCGCGTGTGTTGGAATGAGATCGGCGGCGAAAACAAGCTTGCGGTCGCCATCTTCGAGAACAGGGAGTTGTTGTCCCGTTGTGTGACCGTTTACAATCATGGTGTAAAAATCGTCTTCGAAAACGTGCGCTCCCTCGGTGAAAATTAGCCGTGGATGGCGGGCAATCGGGTCCAGATTTCCACGAAGAAATGAGGCAGCTTCCCGCTGATTCGGATGAATAGCGGTGTTCCAGTGCGACTTGGTAACCCAAAGATTTGCGTTCGGAAAGATGAGTTCGGAGGTCGACTTGGTTGAATTCCAGCGGCTCTCCACCGCAATGATCAAAATGTAGATGGGTAAATATTACGTCGGTGATTTGGCCAAGGTCGAATCCGGCGGCGTTGATTTCAGACTCCAAAGATCCCTTCGAAAAGTCGATTCCGTAGATACTTTGAAATTTTTCGTTGAATTTGGTACCGACTCCGGTGTCGATAAGATACAATCGATCGCTGGCTTTAGATTGAATCAGCAGCGAACGCGAGCACATCGGAATCCGATTATCGCTGTCGGCCTCGATCTTTTTCGACCATAACGTTTTGGGAACAACTCCAAACATAGCGCCTCCATCGAGACGAAAATGACCGGTTTGGATAGGGTAGAGGGTGTAACCTCCGAAGTCAATGCCTGACATAATTAAATCTCGTTGAGAAGGGTATTCAAAAAGTGACGAATTTCTTTTAATTCGCGCTTAACACCGATAGGAAGCGATTGTTCTTGGTCGTCAACTGTTTTATCGTATGCTTTTTGAGCCCCCGCAGTGCTAAATTTCTGGTCTTTAATGAGTTCTTTTAACTGGAGGACGACCTCGATATCCTTTTCAGTATAGGTGCGCTTCCCGGCTTTGTTCTTAGCCGGACGCAGTTGAACGAATAAACTCTCCCAATAGCGCAATACATGCGGTTTTACATCAGTCAGCTTGCTAACTTCCCCGATACTATAGTAGAGTTTTTTCATAACAACCTTTTTACTGCGATTTTGTAACTTCATTAGGTAATATCCTAACTGTAGCCCCAATTTTCAAACTTTGTCAGCAGAAATAAAAGATACCAATTCGACTCCGGAAGTGAGTATTGTAATTCCACTTTTAAATGAGGAGGAGTCGCTTCCTGAACTAAGGAAGGCTATTGATTCGGCTCTGAAATCACGGTTTTCGTACGAAATTATTTTTGTTGATGATGGTTCTACCGACTCTTCGTGGGAAGTGATTGAGACCCTGGCACAATCCGACAATCGGATTCGTGGTATTCGTTTTCGTCGAAATTATGGTAAGAGTACGGCACTTGATCGCGGATTTTCCATCGCTCGTGGACGTTTTGTCGCAACGATGGATGCCGATCTTCAGGACGATCCCGAGGAAGTGCCGCTCATGATCGACATGATTGTTAATGAACAGTTAGATTTGGTCAGTGGATGGAAGAAAGTACGCCATGATCCCATCAGTAAAACCATCCCATCTCGTTTCTTTAACTGGGTAACCTCGTACGCTTCCGGCATCAAGCTCAACGACTTCAACTGCGGACTAAAAGTATACCGCAAGGAAGTGATCGAAAATGTGGAGCTTTATGGAGAAATGCACCGTTATATTCCGGCGTTGGCCAAATGGGAAGGGTTCGATGCCATCGGCGAAAAGATTGTTACGCATCATCCTAGAAAATACGGAACCACGAAATTTGGACTTTCACGGTTCATCAATGGATTTTTGGATTTACTGACGTTGATGTTTATCCACGTGTATTTTCAGCGTCCGATGCACTTTTTTGGCACCTTAGGTGCGGGATTTCTGAGTATTGGAACAGTGATAACTATTTATTTAGTTATAATGCGCGTGTTTTATGATCAATTCTTATCGAACCGTCCATTACTTTTATTTGGCGGATTATTCATCATACTTGGATTGCAATTCTTCTCGGTCGGATTCTTAGGTGAGATGCTTAACAAATCGAGAAATAAGCAACGAAAAGTCAACATCAGAACAATACTATAGATAATGAGTCAGATAGCTTACGATCCTGTAAAAGACCGGTTTGCCGCGTTAATTCGACGAAGTCGCTTTTTAAGAAGCTTATTTTATAGCTTGTTGGATTTGTTCTTTTTGAGAAGCTGGTATGTGCGCGCAAAATTAAGACAGTGGTATGGCGAGAATGTGCTTCAGATCGAGAAATCTAAGGGAACGGTGCGCATTTTGGATGCAGGATGTGGATTTGGTCAGTACGATAGATTTATGCTTCGGGCGTTTCCTGGCGCCAAGATAGACGCCGTTGATGTGAAGCAAGATTACCTCGACGACTGTAAATTTTTCTTCAAGAAAGATATCGACGATGGGTTTATTCGGTTTAGCAAAAAAGATCTCTTAGACCCGAAAATCAAGAAAAAATACCACATGGTGTTATGTGTGGACGTTCTTGAGCACATCGAAGAGGATGTAAAGGTGATGAAAAACATGTGTGAAGTGCTAAAGCCAGGTGGATATTTCCTGATGCATTCGCCGTCGCATTTAGCTGAGGACGATGCTGATGGGGATGAAAGTTTTGTTGGAGAGCATGCCAGGCCGGGGTACAGCAAAGAAGAGTTATCTGAGAAATTCCGTGCGGCCGGATTGGAACCGGTGCATTTGTCGTACACGTATGGTAGGGAAGGTCATGCGGCATGGGTTATGTTAATAAAATGGCCGATGTTGTGGCTAACCCGATTTGGCTTTTTGTTCGCGTTGGTTTTGCCGTTTTGGTATGCGGTTACGTTAATACCGGGCTTGTTATTGATGCGGGCAGATATGGTGTTCGAGAATGAGTCGGGTACGGGAATTATTGGATTTGCCCGGAAGCCAGAGAAGTAGTCGAGTGGTGCAGCTTCAAATAAAAAAAGCCCGAATGGCGAACCATTGGGCTTTTTAAATGTACCGCGTACGGGATTCGAACCCGTGCTACCGCCGTGAAAGGGCGGCGTCCTAGGCCCCTAGACGAACGCGGCTTAAGATGCTTGAACAACGATGGATATCGGCTGTAGAGGCGACAGGCGGACTCGAACCGCCGTACGAGGTTTTGCAGACCTCTGCCTAGCCACTCGGCCATGTCGCCAGTTTGAGTACGGAGTACGCCCGACAGGGCTCGAACCTGTAACCTACTGCTTAGAAGGCAGTTGCTCTATCCAATTGAGCTACGGGCGCCCAATAAGGATAACGTGATTGTCGGGGCGACAGGATTTGAACCTGCGACCCTCTGCTCCCAAAGCAGATGCGCTACCGGGCTGCGCTACGCCCCGAATCTCGTAAAAGAGTGTATCTCGACAGGTTTTTGAACTGTCGGCGTTATCCGTACTGTCTCTGTGCTTGTTTTACTAGGCAACTGCACTTTCATGCCGTTATCTACACATAAAAACGAATTTCACATCAACCTCCGTTGATTATCCATCATGTCAAAGATCACTGACACTAAGCTTGCTGTCGTGTCAAGAATATTAAAATACGGACTCGAGCACCTCAAGTCAACTAAAAAGAATCAGTTTGAAGGAAAATGTTTAACTAACTCACCGGCGAATCGTATCCAGCTTAATTCATCTTTTAAACCCTTTACAAATGGCTTCATCTCTTTGTAATTACGATGTTTAGCGACACTGTTGATTGTCTCTGATAGAGATTTCGCATCATTCGATGGCACAATTATTCCATTTTTTCCGTTTTTGATGTGTTCAGTCAGTCCCGGTAAGTCGCTTGTGATAACGGGTAGCTCGAAATTAATGGCATTCGAAAGGATGCCACTCTGACTCGCAGTTCGGTACGGAAGAACCATCATAACGCTTATGTGCATATACTCTGCAGCTTCATCATCGCTAACAAAACGATCGATAACAGTAATCGAATCACGGTTTTTGTCGGATATCTTTTCAATGATGCTGGCGCGGTCGATGTAGAATTCACCAACAACGAACAATCGCAGGTTTAGTTGAGGCATATCGAGTCTATTCAATGCCTCAATGAGGATGTCGAGTCCTTTGTATTTGCGAACGAGGCCGAAGAATAACAGTACCGTTTCGTTTTCGTTGACTTGGTGCTGCTCACGGAGTGTTTCGCGAGGTGCCTCAGGCCAGGATTGTTCATACACCGGATGAAAAAGTTTTAAAGACTTTTTGCCGGGATAGATGGATTGTAACTCGGACTCCGTCTGGGCTGATAATAAAATGGGTAAATCGGTAGATTCGAGTAATTTATGCGTCAATCGTCGCTGAAACGGAAATGATTCGTGCGGAATGACATTATGAAAAACCCCGGCAACAAATAAATTCGGATTCGATTTCTTCAACTTCTTAATTAGCGATAGCTGTGCGGCTGTGAAGAAGGGATGCCAGTTCGAGTATAGATACACATCAGGGTTAACACCTGATATAGTCTTTGCAGCCTGTGACCACTGCAACGGATTGTACGCATGTACGGTACTTTGAATGCCCTCAGCCTGAGCTTTTTCATCGCTAAGCTGTGTTTTTCCCGGGAATAGCAACGGCGGATATAACTGCGAAAAGTTGAATCCCGCAACGGTGGTTTGCTTCGCGAGATGCATCATCAGGAACTCGCTAAATGTAGCAATTCCACCTCGAAATGGGGGAAAGACACTTTGAAATGCTATCACTGAGTTGATATTCGGTTAAAAATTAAAAGCCGGAACATGTTACTGCACCGGCTTTTAAAATAAGCATTCTAATCTACTT
>JAIUMT010000172.1 GCA_022565415.1 Balneolales bacterium
AAAACCTACAGTGATGGTGGAAAACATCACATTCTTCGCGCAAACCCACAGTCATCGCGCAAACTCTACAATCATCGCGCAACCCTACAATCATCGCGCAAACCCTACAATCATCGCACAACCCCACGGTCATCGCGCACTCGATGCGCGATCTCTCTACCCACAACAGTCATTCACCGAAAATTTCAGTAACTTTAGGTAATAATATAAAGATTCATGCGCAACACACTTACCCTACTGGTACTCGCCTCATTATTATCGGTTGTATTCAGCGACCTGGTAATTGTTGCCTCGTGGAAAGCCAACGAAGCGTTTATCGCCCGCTTTTTATGTGTAGAACGAGACATCCAAGACTCCGATTGCGGTGGGACCTGTTATCTCACGGCACAGCTGGAATCCAATAATTCAACCTCATCCGACACCGTTCCATTAGCCACATTACTGGAACAATCCAGAACCGTGCTGGCACTGATTCCAGACCAGTTTCCATTGTTATCCACCCAACCAGAGTGGAACTCCGATCCGTTGATGTACAACGACACCTTGCCGCCTTGCTCGGTCGTTGACGATATTTTCCATCCGCCCCGCTCCTAAGCCCATCTTACCAGAAGAAATCGGCACAAAAAACCTAGTCTTTGGCGGTTTTATGCCCAAAATGTGTCCGATTCACAGATTTTCCCACGAATTGAGGCTGTTAACGCCTCGACCATCAGAAATTATTTTATCGAACATCATGAATACAATTATAGTTAACTCTTCTAGAATTATTGCAACTGGCATGCTTGCCGTAATGATCCTGTTTCTATCTGGCATGGGATCGATGGCTCAATCTCAGTCCATTGAAATTATCATCAAAAATGAGTCCACCCAGCAGCCAATTTCGAACGTTTTATTTCGATACGGCCAAGAAACGGGCGTTACTGCCGAAAACGGACTAATAAGCCTAAATTTTGCGCCCGAAACGAGACTCGAATTGTCGCACATCAGCTTCGGAAGCCGCATTCTATCGGCCGATGAAGTTCTTCGTTCTGCCGAAATTGGATACCTACTTTGGCTCGAACGTACTAATTTGATGCAACCCTTAACCGTTGTTTCGGTTCGTGCCGGGGAACAATCCCGCAGGGTAATCACGCCCCAACAGCAAGATAAATTATCGCACGACGGAGGTTCATTTTTATCAAAATTGCCAAGTTTTTAGGGCATCCGGAAAAGTGGTGGCTACGGATACGACCCCGTTTTGCGTGGATTCAAGTACGACCAGCTGAATGTCGTTATTGATGGCGGAATGACAGCCTCCGCGGCATGCCCGAATCGGATGGATCCGCCAACATCCCAAATTGCAATGAATATGATAGACCGCGTAGAAGTGCTTAAAGGTCCGTATGCACTGCGATATGGCAATAGTTTCGGCGGAACAATCAATTTCATTTCCACTGAACCCGGCTTTTCAGAAACCATCACTCCGTATGGCCGATTCTCGGGCAGTATCGAAAGCAACAAAGCCGTTTATCGCTCAGAAATCGTAGCCGGACTTCAAAACGCATACTCTGATGTAAGTCTATTCGGATCGTGGTCGGAGAGTAGTGCTTATGTTGACGGACGTGGACAGCGCATTAATGCTGCATTTGAACGTGGTAGTTACGGACTAAAAGCCGTGGTAAAACCAGCATCCGACCACACGATGAACCTTACGTTGCAAAGAAATATTGCCCGCGACACAGAATTTGCAGCCCTGCCGATGGACCTGATTTCCGACAAAACCTGGCTTGGAAATCTTTCCTGGAACTATTTGCCGGGGTTGGAAAGTCTGCGCGCTGTCGAAACGACGGTTTGGTTTTCGTACGTCGATCACTTTATGAGTAACGAATTACGAGAATTGAATCCACGTATGTCGAATAACGGCACACAGGCTGAAACCATCAATTTCGGGGGCAGAACAGAGGCTGAAATCAACCTGGCAACAAACACCAGAGTATTCAGCGGAATCGATTTCCGATCGGAGCAGGCTGAGGGTATTCGAAGTCGGGAGATGTTAATGGGTCCGATGGCTGGAAATACGTTCTACGACAATGCCTGGCAGAAAAGTCGCATCCGACAAACCGGTGTTTTTTCTGAGTTACAGCATCAGCGGGACAGGTTTCGCTATGTGGTCGCTGCTCGTTTGGATGTAAACGTGGCTGAAGCGCTGGATCCAGACGACGATTTCTTGGCCAAAAATGTGGACCTCAGCGAAATGCAGATAAATCCATCGGTTAGTGCAGGCGTTGTGCGTAGCTGGGGAAATGCATTCGAAACTGGTGTCTGGGTAGGACGTGCATCTCGAAGTGGAAGCATCACCGAACGCTATATCAATCAATTCCCGGTTGGAGTAGACCCATACGAAATGCTCGGAAATCCGATACTAAAGTCTGAAGTAAACCATCAGATTGACCTTGTGAGTACGTGGAGTACTTCGTCGCTACGGCTTGAATTGAATCTGTTTCAGTCGGTAATTACAAATTATATATCATCTGAAATCGATCCTGATTTGTCGCCGAGAATGGCCATGAGTCCGGGCGTTCGTCGGTTCACAAATCTGGACAAAGCATACATTGGAGGAGTAGAGGGCGGATTTAGTCAGCTTTTGGGTGCCGGACTGAACCACAGTTTCCAAATGGCGTGGACCTATGGCGAAGACCTCGAAACAGGCGAAGCATTGCCCGAAATCGCTCCGTTGGATGTGAGATATTCGTTTGGCGCGACATTGATGAATGCGCGTATTTTGCCTGAAATCACACTTCGACATGTTCTGGCTCAAAAACGGATATCGGAACGCTTTGGTGAGCAAGAATCCGAATCGTTTACCCGGGTTGATGTGAACCTCACCTTACTTCCGTTGCAGAAATTGCGCATAACGACAGGGATTCAAAATTTGTTTGATGAGGCTTATTTCGAACACCTGAACAGAGCCATTACCGGAGTGGGCGAGCCGATTCATGAACCTGGACGTAATTTTTACATTACTGTTGGTTACTCATTCTAAGAGTAGTGCATGTCGCTGGCGGGACGGAATCTTACCATGGATTCTGTCCCGCAGTGCGATTTGAAGTATGGTGGATTTCCCTCACATTTATCAACTTATAACCTGACTATTTAACCACATTCTCGCATTTTGCAGTAAGAAAATGTTGAAATTTAACTCACAAGATTAGAGGCAATTATGTCAGACAGGAGACTTGTAGTAATTGGCGGAGACGCTGCTGGTATGAGTGCCGCGTCTCAAGTGCGAAGATCCCATCCGAACCGGGAAATTATCGCTTTTGAAAGGGGATATCATACTTCGTATGCGGCTTGTGGCATGCCATACTACATAGCCGGACAAATTCCGACCTCCGAAAAACTCATCGCTCGGAAGCCCGAAGTTTTCCGCGAAAAGTACAGTATAGACGCGAGAATTCGTCATGAAGTGACCTCCATCAACACAACCCAAAAGCACGTAACGGTCACGAATCTCGAAACTGGCGACGAATTCAACGAATGGTACGACGACCTGCTTATTGCAACCGGCGCGACCCCAATTCGTCCCAACCTTCCGGGCATAGAATCGACGGGGGTTTTTGGTCTGAGCACCTTGCAAACTGGCATAAAAGTCTATGATTTTATTGCTGAAAACGCTCCGAACACGGCGGTTGTGGTCGGTGGTGGATACATCGGAATCGAGATGGCCGAAGCGCTGGTCGAACGCGGAATTCAGGTTACATTAATAGATATGGCGCCTCAAGTCATGACCACGATGGATGAAGACAGGGCTGAACTCATTGTGCCTGCTATGCGCGATGCCGGAGTTACTGTGATGTTGGAGGAAGCCCTGGAGGCCATAATTGCCGACAAAAACGGACGCGTAAACGCTGTTCAAACCAATAATCGGTCAATTGAGGCGGATTTAGTCATCCTCGGGATCGGAGTAAAGCCGAACACGGAGCTAGCCCGAAACGCCGGAATCGAAATCGGTGAGCATGGGGGAATTTCGGTGAACTCAAAGCTCGAAACATCGGTCCGAAATATATGGGCAGCAGGAGATTGTGCCTCATCGCTGCATCGAATTACGGGCGAACAGGTGAGCATTGCTCTCGGAACGATCGCGAACAAGCACGGAGTGGTGGCGGGCACGAACATCAGTGGTGGAAATCTTGCGTTTCCGGGGGTGCTTGGCACGGCAATTACCAAATTCAACGAGCTCGAAATCGCGCGGACTGGTGTTTCAGAACGCGAAGCTGAGAAGCTCGGGATGCAGGTTCGGTCGGCTAGAATAGAAAGTCGCACAAAATCGGGGTATTATCCCGGGTCGGGACCGATTACCGTTAAATTGGTGGCGGATGTTGTTAGTGGCAGGCTCATTGGTGGACAAATAATTGGGTCGCCGGGTTCGGGCAAACGGATTGATACAATTGCGATGGCGATTATGGCGGAAATGTCGGCTTTTGATCTGGCTTATGCGGATTTGTCGTACGCTCCACCCTTTTCGCCGGTTTGGGATCCGGTTCAAACTGCGGCTCGTCAGTTATTGAAGTGAATGAAGCATCTGACAACAAAATGGAACGCGAAACAAAGTTAAGTCATTTCAGATTGAAGGCCGGTTGAATGCTAATTGCTATTTAAATGAATTGCGAAACGGCCAAAGTGCCCGAATCGCTTTAATCGCTTGATTCGCTTGATTTTAATTCAAAACCTCCCAACGAAACCATAATATTACGCCAAACACGAATTTAATCTACACTCAACTCAACCTCATGGAACTCGGACTCTACACTTTTGTCGAAAACACAATTCACCCCGAAATCGGCAACAAACTATCTGCGCACCAACGGTTTGTCAATTTGCTCGAAGAAGTCGAGTTAGCCGACCAGCTGGGCTTAGACATGTATGCCATCGGCGAGCATCATCGGGAAGAATATCTGGCTTCGTCGCCATCTACCCTGCTCGCAGCCGCGGCGGCCCGAACCTCTAAAATCCGCCTCAGTAGCTCCGTAACCGTGCTTGGGAGTGAAGATCCTGTGCGGGTGTATCAACAATTTGCCACGATAGATCAGCTCAGTGGCGGACGTGCCGAGATTATGATCGGTCGGGGATCGTTTATCGAATCATTCCCCCTTTTTGGGCAGGACCTCAGCCAGTATGATGAAATCTTTGCCGAAAAACTGGATTTGATGCTAAATCTCCGGAAAAATCCTGTTCTGAAATGGAGTGGGAAGCATCGTCCGGGAGTTGATAATCGTCCCATATTTCCACAACCCCTGCAGCAACCTATTCCGCTGTGGATTGCCGTCGGAGGTACGCCCCAGTCGGCATACCGGGCCGGCAAACTCGGACTTCCCATGGCGCTGGCCATCATCGGAGGATATCCGGAGCAGTTCCGGCAAATGGCCGATATTCACCGCCACGGCGCGCAGGAAAGTGGACATCCGAAACCCCTGCTAAGTATTAATTCACATGGGTTTATTGCCGACGGTTCTCAGGATGCGGGCGACGTTGCGTTTCCGGCCTTCAAAACCATCATGGACAAAATTGGTCAGGAACGAGGATGGCCGCCCATGAGCAGGGCACAATTCGATGCTGCGACCGCGCTTAGGGGTGCCAATTTTGTTGGAAGTCCGCAGCAAGTTATCGACAAGATTTTATATCAGCATGAGATTTTTGGTCATGACCGTTTTTTGATGCAAATGAGTGTGGGAAGTGTGCCTCATAAGAAAATGCTTCGATCGATAGAGCTTTTTGCGACGGTTGTGAAACCAGCGATTGATAAGGCCCTTTCATAGGGAGGTAGTAATGCATGCGAATAGTATAGTCAGCATGCACAGTAGTAGGGAAATACCAAATTCATAGTTAATCGTAATGAGTCCACATTCGAATCACTTTTATGATTTTTTATTAATCAAGAACATGGTACACCAAGCGGTGCTGGATATTGATACGTCTGGAGTATGCTCCCTCTAAGTTGCCAACAAGCGTTTCATAAGGAGGATATTCTTCGAAAGGGTTCTCCTTTATTATTTCCAGCAAATCCTCAATTTTTGACTTTAATCCTGAAGAAGCCGCTTTCTTAGCATCTTTTTTTGCTTGTTTTGTATATACGAGTTTGTAGTTACTCACCAGTCAAGTTCTTCGTCGGTTTCTTCGATAGGAGTTCGCAGCCCTTCAGTAATAGATTCCTGCATGCCTGGAATGGAAGACAGGTAGAGTGTTTCTTGAATTGAACGCCAATCACCCTCACTGATGAGTACAGCATTGGTTCTTTTACCGGTAATTTGAATGGGTTCGTGTATTTCAGATGCCTCGTCCAGTAGACGATAAATCTCTTTTCGGGCTTGTGTCGCAGATATTGTTCTCATGACGGGATGGATTAAATATTTCTATATTCCAAACGTACGTCATTACGTACTTATAATCAAGCCCTAGAGAAGAGGCAACATAACGGCTAGGCATTTCTACTGCGGGGCAATCAATTCTGAAGTCGTTAAACTTGACTTGCCTTCAAAGAGTCCTCCAAACACACTTTTTGGGAAACTATCGTATGTTTCCCATAGACTACAAAAAGTTAGGGGTTATAATCACAAGTAAATTGGTCTCGACGATAATGTTTTTAACTGAACAGCAACCTCCGTCACCGTTCAGTTAAAAATAACATCTGTTAACTATAGTCTATGGGATTTTCAAGTATGCTTCTACTTAACCAACGTCATTGAGGTTGTAGATGAAAACCGCTGACCATCAGTACCATAAGCTTCAAATACAGCTAAATACATTCCAGAATTTAAATCTGTAGCATCAAATGTCACTTGATG
>JAIUMT010000173.1 GCA_022565415.1 Balneolales bacterium
AAGCTTTGGCTGAAGCCAATGGTGACTTCGAAGCAGCTGTCGAGTTCCTCCGCAAGAAAGGTCAGAAAGTATCTGAGCAACGCGCCGATCGCGAAGCTAATCAAGGTACTATCGTTACTATTATTTCAGACGACAAGAAAAAAGCCGTTGCTCTTGCACTGGCTTGTGAAACCGATTTCGTAGCCCGTAACGAAGACTTCGTAGCTGATGCTACCAAATTCGCTCAACTCGCCTTCGATCAGGAAGTTAGCGACATCGATACATTTAAGGCGTTGAAACTGGACGGTATTGAAGTTTCTGAGGTTCTCAAGCAAATGGTCGGAAAAATCGGCGAGAAAATCGACGTTCCTACTATCTCTTTGCTGAAAACCGAAGGATCAATTCTATCTTATATCCACCCTGGCAATCAATTGGCTGTTTTGGTCAATTTCGCCGGAGAAACTGATGCTGAAATCGGAAAAGATGTGGCTATGCAAATCGCTGCCATGAATCCGATCGCAGTTGTTAAGGAAGAAGTTGATTCAACTATCCTCGAAAAAGAACTCGAAATTGCTAAAGAGCAATTGATCAACGAAGGCAAGCCTGCTGAGATCGCTGAAAAAGCCGCTCACGGTAAACTTCGTCGTTTCTACGAAGAACGCGTTCTCCTCGAGCAAAAATTCGTTAAAGACGGCAGTATTACTGTTCGCGAGTACCTGAAAAACAACGGTGCTTCCGATATCAAGTCATTCGAGCGTATTCAACTCGGTGGCAACTAATTGCTTCTCTTTTAAAAGGCTACTTCGGTAGCCTTTTTTTTGCCTACTATTTTTTTCAAGATTTTTCTCCGCCGTTTTTGCTGTATTTTAACGTGGAAACAAAAGAACGAAATCAGTTACACACCAACTCATTTGACCAAAGTTTATCATGGAATCTTACAAACGTATCCTTCTCAAAGTCAGTGGCGAAGCACTTCTCGGAGCCCAAGGTCATGGCATCGACGGAGATGTGCTTGAACAATATGCATCCGAAATCAGTGAAGTTAGTGCCACCGGAATAGAAGTTGCTGTAGTTATTGGCGGTGGAAACATCTTCCGTGGGGTTAAAGGAGCAACTCAGGGAATGGACCGTGTGCAAGCCGATTATATGGGCATGATGGCAACCATGATTAATTCCATGGCCCTACAAGATGCTCTCGAGCGAAAAGGGGTTCAAACCCGCCTCATGACAGCCATCAGAATGGAACAAATCGCCGAGCCGTACATCCGCAGACGCGCGATTCGTCACCTGGAAAAAGGTCGCGTTGTTATTTTTGGGGCTGGAACAGGAAATCCCTATTTCACAACCGATACAGCCGCTTCGCTTCGAGCGATCGAAATCGAAGCCGATGTGATTCTAAAAGGCACCCGCGTAGATGGAATCTACGATAAAGATCCGGAAACCAATTCCGATGCTGTAAAGTACGACACCATTACCGGCGACGAAGTACTGCGTTTACGCCTGAGTGTGATGGATTTAACCGCTTTCACCCTGTGTCGCGACAACGCCACTCCAATTATCGTTTTCGACATGAATGGCCGCGGAAATCTCATGAAAGTAGCTCAAAAAGAACCCGTTGGAACAACGGTAACCTGGGACGAATAAATCCGCCTAAACACAGGCTGCATCTGTAACAAACAGTTTCCCGAAAGCTCTGTATTCCGTACATTTGGGGATTAAACATAATGTCACCAACCCGGAAAACAGAGCTATGTTACCAGAATTACAAGATCATATCGACACCGCTGAGATGGAAATGGCTGAGGCGGTAGATTTCCTTAAACGCGAGTTTTCTCACATCCGCGCAGGCAATGCAACTCCCTCCCTTCTCGAAGGTATTCGCCTGGACTATTACGGCACACAAACTCCATTAACGCAGATGGCTTCGATTACAGCACCTGAAGCACGTTTATTGGTCGTTCAGCCGTGGGACAAATCCACCATTCCCCTCATCGAGAAAGGCATTTTGAAATCCGGATTGGGATTAAACCCTTCGAATGATGGAAACGTTGTTCGAATCCCTCTGCCAATTTTGTCGGAAGAAAGACGTCAGGAGCTAGTAAAAATCACGCGTGATGTCGCCGAAAAAGCGCGCGTCAGTATTCGAAATTCACGTCGTCAGGCCAATGATGCCATCAAAAACACGGTTAAAGAAGACTCTCTGCCAGAAGATTCCCGTTTTGAGGGTGAGGACATCATCCAAAAATTAACCGATCAGCATACAGCAGCGGTTGAGGAAGCACTGAAAATTAAAGAAAAAGATATCCTCACCGTATAAATTCCCCAAAGTGGAACGGTTGGCTCTATTTTTTACCCCATTTCAGCCCCTATACTACATATTTATCACTGATATCAGGTGTATTTAGCCGAACTCGAATTACACGGTTTCAAAAGCTTTGCTCAAAAAACCTCCGTTAAATTTGGCACCGGAATAACTGCCATTGTTGGTCCAAATGGATGCGGCAAATCGAATATTGTCGATGCGCTCCGTTGGGCCCTGGGTGAGCAACGTCCGTCGTTATTGCGTTCAAGTGCCATGACAAACGTCATTTTCAACGGCACGGCTACGAAAAAAGCGCTCGGGCTGGCCGAAGTATCCATCACCATTGAGAACAACAAAGGCATACTTCCGTCAGAATTCAGTGATATTACCATCACGCGGCGACTTTACCGATCGGGCGATAGCGAGTATTTGTTAAATCGGGTTCCTTGTCGACTTAAGGACATCGTCGAGCTGTTCATGGATACCGGAATGGGATCGAATGCCTACTCGGTAATCGAGCTCAAGATGGTCGAGGAGATTCTGGCCGATAAGAATAACGACCGACGAAAGCTGTTTGAGGAGGCCGCTGGCGTAACCAAGTACAAGGAAAAACGAAAGCAGACCATCCGGAAACTGGATGAAACCCGGAATGACATGCTCCGGATTGAGGACATCTTGGTTGAAATCCGCAAAAAGGTAAAATCGCTTCAGATTCAGGCCGGACGAGCACAGCGGGCCAAGCAATACGAAGACGATTTACTGAAACTGGATCAGGCGTTAGCGCGACACGAACATACTACGATTCAGTCTGAACTTGGTCCGCTACTCGAGCGCATCCTCAACGCAGACAAGGAAAAAGAGGAACTCAGCCGATCGCTGGAAACACTCGAAAAGCAACTGCTTATTTCCCGCGATACGTTGGCACAGCGCGAAACAGAACAAGCGCACTCCATGCGAAATGTGGGTCGGTTGGCGCATGAAATTCGCGAAGCTGAAACCACAATCACCATCGACAACGAGAAAATCCTGGCCGAACAGAACGTCATCGAGCAGTACGAAAACGACGTGGTTCTGAGTGAGGTCGAAATCAAGGAATTTAGGCAGACCATTGCCCGCGCTGAAAAACTCATGAACGAGGCCGATGAACGCCTTCGCGACAGCGCTGAACGACTCGAACAGGCTCAGGAAGGACTCTCCGACGCCCGGGAAGAAGTTTCGGCCGTGCGACAAAAGCTCGAAGGAATCAGTGCAACGTATCGCGACACCAACGTCACGCTCAACGCACTTCAGAATAAGAAAATCCGTATTGAGTCGCGTTTGGAAGGCTACACCGAAGACCTGGTTCGCATCGAAAATCAGATTAACGGTCAATTGGCGGAGGTCGAACAATTCAGCGAAGAGGAAGCGCGAATCCGTTTTGCACTGGAGCAGGCGTATGAAGATCAGTCCGTTAGGGAGTCGAGATTTGAGGAAGCTGTTAAAGAACGCGACCGGCTAACGGAGGTTCAAAATCAGCTAAAAGATCGTCAGCGTTTGGCTCAAAGCAAGCGCGATGCGCATCAGGCGGAAATAGATTTACTCGAATCGATTGCCAAATCGGACGAAGCATTTCCGTCGTCGGTTAAGTTTTTGCGTCAGCATATTGGCGAGTTTTCGAGACTGGACATGGTTTCGGAGTTATTTTCGACAACCGAGGAATTGTCGGTGGCGCTGGAGACGGTTCTCGGAGATGCGGTAAACTATGTGGTGATGGATACGGTAGCAGATGCTGAGAAGGCTTTTGAGCTGCTCAAACGCGAGAAAAAGGGTAAAGTCACCATCATTCCGCTGGAAGTTCTTCAAACGGTTGATACACCGGTTACGGATGGTTCGCTGGCGTATGAAGTACGCTGTGCTCCGAAATTTGAGTCGCTAAAACATATTCTTTTGGGCAACGTGCGGGTGTTTGATACGCTCAAGCAGGCCGTGCAAGGAATTAAAGGTCAGGGAATTACCGGCGTAACGCCCACGGGCGAGATTGCTTTCGACAAAACATTTCTGCGAAGTGGAAGTGCGAATAAGAACGAAGGATTACGCGTCGGACTCCGCGACCGAATCGACCGTTTGCATCATACGTTGGATCGTTACGAGGTCGAACTCGACGAACTCACCGAAGAATTATCCCAAGCCGTGCACGCCAGGGAGCAACTTCCGGTTGAGGCACTCGATGCGCGCACCAAAGATGCCCGTCAGCAAGTTCAAAAACTCGAAAACGAGCGCAATAGTTTTCAGGCCCGCAAGCAGGTTTACGAGAAAAACCTGGGCGAAATCAAAGAGCGAAAAGACCGCATAATCGAGACTCAGAAGTCGGCAAAAGCCGAAATGGAATCGTACGAGCCCGAAGCCATCGAACTGGAAGAGAAACTCGAGAGCTTAATCGACGACCAACATCGCCTCAGAGCCGACCTCCAGCAAAAAGAAGACAATCTGCAACGGGTTCAGTCCCGATTTGGCGAAGCTCAGTTGGCGCATCAGAAAACCCAGAACGAAGTAAGCAATATAAAACTGGATATCGAGCGTGCTCAGGTTGGCATAGCCGGCATCAAAAAACGTCTGGAAGCACGAGCTCAAAGCGCGCGAAATAGCAAGGACAAAATCCTCACGTACAAGCAGCAAATCGAGGAATTGACCCACAGTCTTGAGGGCCTCCGAAAGGATAAGTCCGATGCGGATGAGGAACTCACCGAAGCGGAAGAAAGTGCGGCACGTCAGCGCGGACGCATCAATCAGATTGACGAAGACTTACGCGATGTGCGTCGAAAACGCGAAATCAACATGGAATTGGTGCATCATCTTGGCATGGCCAAGGAGCGATTCGACATGCAGCTCAAGTCCATTGCCGATCATGTGTGGGAGACGTACGGACTTCTGATGGATCAGTTAACAGAGCCCATGCCCGAGGATACGGATCCGGCGACGGTGAAGGAGACCATCAAAATGCTCCGGGAGCGTCTAAAGAATATTGGTGAGGTGAACAAACTGGCCATCGAAGAATACGAGGTCGAGAAAGACCGCCTCGATACGTTCGAAACGCAGATTTCTGATCTGAACGAGGCCGAAGAAAAACTGCGTGAAACGATAGCAGAGATTAATGCTACAGCGAATAAGCGGTTTACCGAGACATTCACCGAAATCCGAGAGAATTTCAAAACGGTGTTTCATACGCTTTTTGATGAAACCGACCATTGCGATCTGATTCTCGACGATAACATCGAAGACCCGCTCGACCGTAAAATTCATATTATCGCGAATCCGCGTGGAAAACGTCCCAGTAATATTGAGCAACTTTCGGGCGGAGAGAAAACGTTAACAGCCATTGCGTTGTTGTTTGCCATATACCTGGTTAAACCATCGCCGTTCTGTATTCTGGATGAGGTGGATGCGCCGCTGGACGATGCCAACGTGGGACGATTCACCACTATGATTAAAAAATTCAGCCGCGACACCCAGTTCATTATTATCACGCATAATAAGAACACGATGGAAAAATCGGAGATGCTCTACGGTGTTACAATGCCCGAAACCGGCGTTAGTAAACTCGTTGCCGTGAAAATGAGCGAAGAAGCGTAAACACAAATCAATTTTTCAGATTAGATGGCCAAGCAATTCGATATTCCGCAAATGTATCTCTCGCCCGTGATTCGAACCGTGAAGGAATCGCGGCAAATTCTGGATCCTCGCAAGAAAGACCTCACCCCTTCGGTGCTTGATTTCGGTCCGGTTCGTTTTCTCATTCCCCGACATTTCGGATTTTGCTATGGGGTTCAAAATGCCATCGACATCGCGTATCGCACCGTCGAAGAACATCAAGACAAGCGCATTTTTCTACTCAGCGAAATGATTCACAATCCGACGGTTAACGAGGACTTACAGCGTCGCGGAGTGAAATTTCTGTTTCATACCGATGGCAGCGAAATCGTCCCATTTTCTTCGCTTACACCGGATGACATCGTCATTGTGCCCGCGTTTGGCACGACCATCGAAATTCAAAAAAAGCTTCAGGACGTCGGGATTGATCCCTATCAGTACGACACCACGTGTCCGTTTGTCGAAAAAGTTTGGAAGCGCGGCGCACAGCTTGGCAAAAAAGGCCACTCATTGGTCGTTCACGGGAAATATCAGCATGAAGAAACCCGTGCCACATTCTCGCATGCAGCCCAGGACGGACCCGTTGTCGTTGTTTACAATCCGGAAGAAACACACATTTTAGCCGACATCATGACCGGAAAACGCCCTCCTTCTGATTTCGACGCTGTTTTTGGTCATAAGTGTACCCCGGGATTTAACCCCCTCACCGATCTGGAGCGATTCGGAGTAATAAACCAAACGACCATTCTGGCCACAGAAACGCGGGAAGTTATGGAAATTCTGCGCACAGCCGCTATCGAAAAATATGGCGCTGCCGACATTGAAAATCATTTTGCAGATAGCTCCGACACGCTTTGCTATGCGACCAACGTGAATCAATCGGCTACGTTAGGATTACTCGAAGAAGAGGC
>JAIUMT010000174.1 GCA_022565415.1 Balneolales bacterium
AGACCGGCTGATGGTAATGAAACCGCGGCTGCCTGGAAAACCGCTTTGGAGCGTAATGACGGACCTACGATTTTGGTGCTTACTCGCCAAAATCTTCCTGAAATCGCCAGAACGGATAAGAATCCGGCTAGCTTGCTTTCCCGCGGAGCGTATGTTTTGGCTGATGCTCCAAATGCCAAGCCAGAATCTATCATCATCGCAACGGGTTCCGAAGTGCCTATAGCTTTGGAAGCCTGGAAGAAACTGACCGATAAGGGTGAATCTGTGCGTGTGGTAAGTATGCCGAGCTGGGAGTTATTCAGAGCTCAGGATGCATCGTATCAGCAGGAGGTATTGCCTTCTGAGGTGACCAATCGGGTCGCTATTGAAGCTGGAACCACTATGGGCTGGCATCAATGGGTAGGCGATAAGGGCCATGTAATCGGACTTGATCGCTTCGGTGAGTCGGCTCCGTACCAAAAACTTTACGAAGAATTTGGGTTTACATCTGAGGCGATAATCAAAGCGCTCGGACACTAAGATTTCAAGAAAAGTCGGGTACTAAAACTACCCGACTTTTTTTATGCAACTGAAGGTGATATCGTCGCCGGGTTTTGTGCTTCCAATGAAATGCTCCAGGCTATTCTGCACTTTTCGAAGGATGGTTTTTGCCTCTAAATCACCGTAAAGCTCAATCAGGCTTCGAATACGGCTGTCACCAAACTCCTCGCCGAACAGGTTTCGTGCTTCGTTCAAACCATCGGTGTAAATCATGAGCGCATCACCAGGGACAAAGGAAATCCGAGTTTCTTTCATGAAGGTCTCAAGGCGATTGGTGGATGTCATGCCAAGGGCAAATCCGGTTGTTTTTAAATCGAGAACGATTTCTTTTTCTTTTCGATATAGCAGGGGAGAGTTATGGCCTGCACGGACCATCATAAAATAATTTTCGCCTTTTGGGAAAAACGCAACGCAGGCGGTGACGAATGTCTTATCCTTGCGGTCGTTTTTGATGTATTCATTGAGCTCAAGGGATAACTCTTTGGGAGAAGGGTTGAATTTGTTGATGATTAGATGCACCAGAGCCTGCATACGAACCATATACAAGGCAGCTGAGAGTCCTTTCCCGGAAACATCAGCAATAATATAATAGATGCCTTTTTCAGTTTCGATGATATCAACATAATCGCCACCAACTTCGCTTGCCGTGTTGGCAAATGACACGATTTCAATGCCGTCGCGTTTCATACTGGCGGATGGAAGCAAGCTAAGCTGAATTTCCCGTGCCAAATCAATTTCCTTCTTTACATCCAGTTTTTCCAGAAGCTCGGTGAGCAAAATCATAACCAATCCGATGAATGCGATAGGCAAAGCCGGACCTATAGTTATTCCGAAAAACAGCAAAAAATAGTGGGCGGCAAATAGAAACAAAGAAGTGCCAAAAATTAGTCGTCGCACCGGACTCATTCTCATGGCCAACGCTCGGGTAATACGGTCGAATTTGTCTAAAAATCCGACGTGCCTTGCCAATGGATCGTCTGGTGTGGCACCCACAGCTTCGTGATAAATCTCCTTCAGACGGGTAGAATCGGCATGAAATTCTCTTCCCAGAGTTTCGCGCGTCATACCTTTCGTGTATTCCGCATACAGCGATCGGGTACTTTTGTAGGCTTGTTGTGCTTCGTTCTTCAGACTCATAATTGCATTCTTTAAAGGTATTCCACCTGTTATTCGAGTATATTCAAAAAAAGTTCAAATCGTTACCAAATTAACTGGAATTGGTAGCTAAAAGCAGAATTATACATCCCAAAATCCATCAGATCTGATGAGTTCGAACACATTACTTTTGCTGGACGGTACAGCGCTTGCCTATAGGTCCTATTTCGCGATGATCAACAGTAATTTACGTAATTCCGAAGGACTGGCAACAGGCACAATTTTTGGATTTGCCTCGGCGCTGGTCCGGCTACTGGAATCTCAAAAACCCACCAATATCGCTGTTGCCTGGGACACACACGCCCCCACATTCCGCCACGAGATGGACACCTACTATAAGGCCAATCGTCCGCCACAGCCCGATGAAATTCGCGAGTCTATGCCCATAATTAAGGAAATGCTTGGGTATTTCAATATTCCGAGCCTGGAAAGGGACGGATTTGAGGCCGACGACATTGTTGGGTCTATTGCCACCTCCGCCCGGGGTAAAGATGTTCAGGTCTATATGGTAACGCCCGATAAGGATTTCATGCAACTGGTGCACGATAATATTGCCATGATGAAACCGCTGAACCGCGGTGAGGGTTTTGAAATAATTGACGAGCAAGGGGTTACGAACTTCTTCGGAGTGCCACCAGATCGCGTAATCGATGTACTCACATTAATAGGAGATAGCTCAGATAACATTCCAGGTGTTGCCGGAATTGGCAAGAAAACGGCTCCCGAGTTGATTAAAGAGCACGGGTCGCTCGAGAATTTGATCACCGCCGCTCCATCGCTGAAATCCAAACGCGTTCGCGAAGGTATTGTCGGAAATGAAGAGCGTATTCGACTATCGCGCGAGATGATTGTGATCAAAACTGATATGGAGGATTACCAAGACTGGACCATTCTCAAGTGGGGCGGTGCGAACGATTCGACCTTAGCTGAATTTTTTCAGAAAATGCAGTTTCGTACGCTGGCGAAAAAGTATTCGAATCTTCCGCCTGAGATTAAAAATCCGTCAAACCCGGCGCAATCCGATTTATTCGGAGGTGGTCAGGCAGAGAATACGGGTATCGCGGAATCCTCTCTTTTTGCCACTTTCGACGAGAAAGCGGTCGAATACCGCTTAATTGATACGATAGACAAGCTCGATGAGGTGATCAATGCGCTTAGTAGTGCCAAGGTGCTCTGCTACGACACGGAGACCACTGGGGTAGACCCAATGCATGCCGAACTGCTCGGGATCGCTTTGAGTGCAAAAGAAAAGGAAGCCTACTATGTTGCTTTAAACTCCGAGACAATCGATAAACAGGCGGCGTTGGCTAAACTGAAGCCATTGTTATCATCGTCTGATACGCTGTACGTTGGTCATAATATCAAATACGACTACATCGTACTGCACCGGGCAGGCCTCACGCCGGGAAATAACATTTTCGACACCATGATTGCTGCGTATCTGCTCGAACCATCCCAGCAGCTCAAAATGGACGCTCTTGCGATGAAATACCTGGATTACGAACCAATTCCGATAACATCGCTCATTGGCACCGGACGCAAACAGAAATCCATCGCAGATATACCGATAGCTGAGGTAGTTAATTATGCAGCGGAGGACGCCGATATCACTTTCCGATTGTACAATAAGCTCTCCGAAATGCTGGAGAAAGATGAGCTGATGGAAGTCTCGCGCGATATGGATTTTCCCTTGGTGACGGTCCTGGCTCGAATGGAATTAGCTGGAATTCGTATCGATAGCAAAATGCTAGGCGATTTTTCTGTAGAATTGGCATCCGAAATGAAAGAATTGGAGCAACGAATTTATGAAGAGGCTGGCGTTGAGTTCAATATCAATTCGCCGGCACAACTAGGCGAGATTCTCTTCAAAAAGATGAAACTGCCCTCTGGAAAGAAGACAGCGACGGGCAAATTTTCGACATCTGAGGCGGTCTTGTCGGATTTAGCGGTTCGCTACGAACTTCCGGCCAGAATTTTGGAATACCGGGCGTTGGCAAAACTCCGCTCCACGTACGTAGATGCGTTGCCTCCGTTGGTACATCCCGAGACAGGACGGGTTCACACCAGTTATAATCAGAGTGTGGCGGCCACGGGAAGACTCTCATCGTCGAGTCCGAATTTGCAAAACATTCCCATCCGCACCGAACGCGGACGCGAAATACGGAAGGCATTTGTGCCTCAAGATGGATGTAAACTAGTCGCTGCCGATTATTCTCAGATTGAATTGCGGGTGATTGCGTCGATGTCGGGCGATGAAGCCATGCAGGAGGCATTTCGGCAAGATGAAGATATTCACGCTCGAACGGCCAAGGAAGTGTTCGGACTCGAATCGGTTGATGAGGTTGATCGCGACCATCGTCGTAAGGCGAAAGAAGTAAATTTCGGAATTCCTTACGGAGTGAGTTCGTACGGATTGGCTCAGCGGCTGGGAATTGGAAACAACGAAGGCAAAGAAATTATTGATGCGTATTTCAGTCGGTTTCCGGGAATCAAGAAATACATCGACGAAACGATTCAATTCGCCAAAGAAAACGGATATGTTAAGACTTTGTCGGGAAGACGACGATACATTCCAGACATAAACGCATCCAATTTCAACGTGAGGGGCTTTGCAGAGCGAACAGCCATTAATATGCCAATTCAGGGCACCGCGGCCGACATGATTAAGCTGGCCATGATTCACATAGATGCGTTACTTCGAGAGAAGTCGTACAAAACACGCATGTTGCTTCAGGTGCATGATGAATTGGTTTTTGAAGTCCCCGATGATGAAATTGATCGTATTGTGCCGGAAATCAAACAGGCAATGGAGTCGGCTATGAAACTATCTGTTCCGGTTAAGGTTGAGGCAGGAGTTGCGACCAACTGGCTGGATGCGCATTAAATACAAATACGTTATCTGGATTTTTTATCCCGCTAATTTCAGAAATAATGCGGTATGAATATTGACAAATAGGTTGGTATTGAATTGTAATTAGGCGTCCCACATGTTTAAAACCTCACACTTGAAACATGCAACAATTCCCAGACTAAAATCCTGGAGTTCAAATACTGATTACCTAGCTTAGAACCAGTGCAAAAAAAAGGGTCGCCTTGAATTACTCAAAGCGACCCTTCTTAATATGGTATATCGATATGGCTTAACGGAAGCTGATTCCAAATCCAAGACTACCAACAGTTACATCAGCTACTACAACATCTGCACTGAGGGTAAATAAGAAGAACTTCAATCGTGCACCGGCTAATCCGCGGAAGCTGTTGCTTCCGTCAAATCCGATGTCAACGGGATCTGTAATTCGCTCAATTTCACGCTGGCCCAATGCACCAATAGACTCAACCGGATAATTACCAGTTGCTTTGAGTGTTGTGCTAGATGTTTCATATCCGAGTCCGGCGTAAACACTGACAAATGGTAATGTACGTCCAGCTATAACATTGAAATTTGTACCAGTTGCTCTCAGTGTAATTTCCTGATCGTCCCACTGCGACATTGGCATTGCGCCTGGAGTTGTGGCATCCGGACGAACATCAACCTGAGCATTTGCATTGAAAGTGGTAATTCCTGCTGCGACAGATATATCGATTGGAATCAAGCTCATCCCCGGAATCCACTGCTTGATATCATGCTTGATACCAATTCCGAACAGGTTCGCTGTTAAATCGAATTGACTAACAGTTACAGGTGGCATATAACGAATGCTAAGGTCGGTATTTTTGATTAGTCCGACGCTTAATTGAGCCATTGCACTTGGAACATAGCCAAAGTTGATACCCTCAGGAATGTTGAAACGTGCAATTTCCTCTTCTTGACCAGTAAATGGGTTGTCGCCATAAATTCCAACTGCTGTTGTATTTTTCGGACCAATTATGGTTGAAGCAATTGGCGAGTTTATTGGTCGAGATTTTTCAAGGCTCAACTCGTTGAGATTGAATGTATTTAAACTTGATGGCATTGCAGAAACATTCGCTCTGAATGTAAGATCAAATCCAAGGGTGCTGTGTGTTCCAGCTGTATTGAACCATCCTGTATTGAGCGAGGTTGAAAAGCCTTCAGCAGCAGGACGCATATATTCAGTTAACATTAGCTCGGCGTCTTGTGCGCCAGCTCGCAATATCTCTCCGGCATCACCAAATTGTGCATTTGCACTCTGGTTCATTGCGAATACGGAAAGCATACCCAGCATTAAAGTTTTTAGAGAAATTCTGTAGAATCGTGTCATATAAGGCTCCTGAGTGGATTTATTTTAAGAGTCAGTTCAAATCATATACGGATGGCACCTAAAGTACGCAACCTTCTGATAGAAACCTGTCAATAGGTCATTTGTTTCTATCAATTTTTTTAGCACTTTCAAAATTACGCTAATTCTTTAATCAAATGCTAATCGTCAGTAAAATCACTTCTATCGGCCCAAGCTTTCGATAATTTGCAGATAAGACAGATAACGACTGGGGTTGATTTTGCCCTCTTCGTAGGCCAACATCACGGCGCATCCGGGCTCATGAACGTGCGAACAGTTGTAGTATTTGCACTGCGTTCGCAATTCACGCATTTCAACATAGAAATTCGAAAGAGAAGGGGCATCGATGTCGACCAATCCGAATTCGCGAATTCCGGGGGTGTCGACAACATAGGTGTTATTGCCTACCTCGAGTAACTCAGAAAATGTAGTGGTGTGTTTGCCTTTATTTGAAAATCCCGAAACTTCGGCTGTGGTACGGTTTAAATTGGGGTTGAGGGAGTTTAAAAGACTGGTCTTTCCTGTACCCGACGGACCCATAAACGTGACTGTCTTTCCAGAAATAGTCTCTTTTAAATGCTTTATGCTGGTATTATCGTTGATGTTGGTTTGAATCATGGGGTAACCTAAATCAGCGTAAAGTAGACGCATACCTTCAAGTGCTTCTAGGTCACCTTTTTTAGCAAGATCCGTTTTGTTAATCAAAATCAGCGGATCAACATTATTTGCCTCACAAGTAATAATAAATCTGTCGATGAATCCGGTTTTGTACTGAGGCTGACGAACCGACTGCACTACAATTCCGAGGTCAATATTTGCGGCAATAATCTGTTCACCCCGGCGCCCGTGCGTGGCCAATCTGG
>JAIUMT010000175.1 GCA_022565415.1 Balneolales bacterium
ACTCCCGAGTTGAGTCAGTATAAAACTCCGATTCAAAACCTGTATCTTTCCAGCGCATCGTGCCATCCTGGGGGCGGGGTATTTGCAGCAGCAGGCTATAATGCAGCCAGTGTAATTCTCAAAGAACACTCAAAGAAAAAATGGTTCTAATGAGTCGAATACACTATTTTGCTCAACAGTTACACTAATTTTATCAGGTTTAAGTAATACATGAATCGTAAAGGATTTATAAAACGAATCGCATTAGGATCGGGGTTGATTTTCGCTCCATTTGTTAAAACGGAGTCGAAAACGTTAACTACTGCTCCGGCTTTGGTTCGTCCGCCTCGCGTTCGTCCGGGCGACACTGCCGCGATTATTTCACCCGCCGGAAATCTGGTGGGTAATGGCGATGTAGAACAGGCCATGGCATCGGTTCGCGAGCTGGGTTTCAAACCCAAACTTGGCGCGAATGTCGGAAGTCGCTGGGGATATCTGGGCGGTCGCGATTCCGAACGAATCAGCGATATTCATGATGCCTTTGCCGATCCCGAGGTCAAACTGATTTTCGCGCTTCGCGGCGGATATGGTAGCAGTCGTTTGCTACCCATGCTGGATTTCGACCTCATCAAACGAAATCCTAAAGCCTTCGTGGGTTTCTCCGATAACACTTCGTTGATTTTGGCTTTGAACATGTTCTCCAACATGGTCACTTTCTACGGACCAAACGCGCATTTCGACTGGACAAACTACACTCGGGAAAATCTCACTCGAATGATTTCGAATCAGAATCCGGCCGGAATCATGCATAGTCCAGTCGCTTCCAACGGCCGACCGCTACATTCACACACAACTATTGTTCCCGGTAGTGCCCGCGGACCATTAATCGGCGGAAACCTTTAGCTTATTGTCCAAACTCTCGGAACCCCCTGGGAAATCGACACCCGCGGAAAGATTTTATTCTTCGAAGATGTTAACGAATCGCCATACCGAATCGACCGTATGCTAACCCATTTGTGGCTGGCCCGTAAACTTCAGGTTGCCGCAGGATTCGCCATTGGCCACATCACAGTACACCGAGACCGCCGCGACGACCTGGATCTTGCCGCTGTAATTCGCGATCGTTTAGAGCCACTCGGCAAACCCTGCTACTCAGGCATGGCAACCGGACACGTATCCAACATCCTCACACTTCCACTCGGTGTACAAGTTGAAATTGATGCCAATCGTGGCGTGATGACAACCACCGAAGGTGCCGTAATCTGATCCTCGTTTAAATAATTATGAGTTCAAACAAGTCGAGAGGGATGCGTATCGCGGGTTTCCGGGTGACAATTGACCCACTTTTGCCTGTGGTCATCATTCTGATTGGCTGGTTACTGAGCGTTCGTTATTTCCCGGCCTATACCATCGGATATGTTCACGAAGTGAATTACATTCTGGGCGGCATAGCCTCCCTCATGCTTACCTTTTCGATCCTGTTTCATGAGTTAGGTCACGCGATTGCAGCCGTTCGCGCCCGACTTCGAATCGACCGTATTCACCTGCTTCTGTTTGGAGGCATGGCCGAACTCAAACATCGTCCGGTTACGGGATTTCAGGAACTGATTATTGCGCTTTGTGGACCGTTAGCCTCATTTTTGCTTGCGGGTATCGCCTATGGAATTCTCTTTTTTCTGCCCCTGACGAATTCGCTTATTTCCCTGGTGCTACAATTTGTAGCCCATATCAACGTGCTGCTGGGATTATTCAATCTGATTCCGATTTTTCCACTTGATGGTGGTCGCGCGATACGAGCCTTCCTTTGGCAAATGCTGGGACGATATTACCAGGCTTCGCAGGTCACGCTTTATGTGAGCTACGTTCTTATCGGAGCCATGTTCCTCATCGGATTTGCCGACATGTTATTGATCAAAAGCGGGTATCAGCTTATCATTTTGCTACTGGCCGCGTATTTATCGTACACCGTTTATAACGGACGAAAAGAACTCATTCACAAACCCGAATTTATCGATTTGTTGTATCGGGTTGAAAATCAGCACAATTTACCCGAAACGATTAACCAAATTGTAAACTCCGATGAAACCTATCTGCGCCGCACGATTCTGCCGGTGGTTCATCAGGATGGAACGCTCGTATCGGTGGTGAACGGAGGAAATCTGCACAATTATTCTGTTAGTGAGAATAAGTCCCCCACAGCGTTGCTTCCCCATGAAATCGAACATCTGATTATGGAACCACAACTGGGATTTTACATCGATTTGAGTGAATCAGACTCTTTTGCTACTAGAATTGAGTATAACAGCGATTTCGTGCCTGTGCTTCAAAAAGGGCAGTTTCTGGGCCTTTGCGACGCCTACGAAATGCGTTTCTGGCTCAACGAAAAAGAATTTTACAGTGTCAACAAACCTTACGACCCTACCGACTGTATTCCGGAGTCGTATCGGGCATAACATAGTTATTTTATGATGAATGCTAAATCTGAAAACGCGTTTACCAAGGGATGGAGCTCGGTTGCCGAAATCGACGTACAGGCAATCCGGTCGAATTTGAGTGCACTTCGAAGTCATTCTACGGCGAACATCAAGCAAATGGCGGTAATCAAAGCCGACGCGTATGGTCACGGTGCCGCCAAAGTGGGTCGTTTTATTGAATCGGATGTGGACTGGATTGGGGTTTATCAGGTCAGGGAAGGGGCCGAGCTTCGCAAAAAAGGCGTCGAGAAGCCCATTCTTGTTTTTGGCACGCCAACCGAGCAAAACCGGGAATATTATCTGGATTTCAACCTTACCGCAACGGTAAGTGACATGTCGCACTTTGCAATTTTGCTGCCGGGGACGTCCTATCATATTAAATTCGACACAGGTATGGGTCGGGTTGGATTTTTACCCGAAATGCTGGATGATGTTCAGAAAGTCATAGAATCAGAGCATTTGCTACGATATACCGGATTGATGACGCACTTTGCAAACTCAGAAGTCCCCGGATCTCCATTATTTGAGTCACAAAAGCGGAATTTTGAGCGAATTGTGGAGGAGCTTGGCGAAGGAGTTTTGGTTCATGCCTCGAATTCCGGGGCGACAATGCATCAAACCGGCGTGCATTATGACATGATTCGTAACGGTACTGCAATATACGGATTTGATCCCAATGGGGTGTATAATCCGTCGCTGAAACCCGCTTTATCATGGTTTAGTAAGTTGGTTCAGGTTAGGAAAATGCCGAAGGGAAGTGGCGTGAGTTACAGTCATACCTGGCACATGCCAGAGGACGGCTATGTTGGCGTAATTCCGGTTGGGTACGCAGATGGCATCAATCGGCGGCTCTCGAACAAAATGAAAGTTGAAATCAACGGCAAGGAATATCCACAGGTTGGAAATGTGACGATGGACCAGATTATGGTTTATTTAGGATCCGATAAGCCGGATATCGGTGAGAAGGTGCTCATTTTAGGCGGGACTGGCGGGTGTAGTGCTTATGCCTGGGCCGATCTGCTGGGCACAATTACGTATGAGGTCACATGTGCCATCGGGAATCGCGTAAAACGAGTGTATGTATAAGAAGAGGGATCGAGCAGTATTTCGGGGTAAACAAAGTCATCGCTATTCAAATGAAGTCATCGCTATTTAAGTGATGTCATCGCGCACTTGATGCGCGATCTCTTTCGTTTAGGCTCGTCATCGCGCACTTGATGCGCGATCTTTTTGTTTTGGGATGAAGTAGCATTGGAAGACCCCGCATCTGCGCTGCGCAGCACTGTCATCGCTATCTAATCACTGTCATCGCGCACTTGATGCGCGATCTCACTGCTATAGTATAGATGTAGCATTGGCGATCCCGTACCTGCGCTTCGCTTTTACGGGAAGACGTTGTTCTCAGCTTTAATACTGAATTGCAATAAACTACAGATCTGCCATGGGAATGAAAACTTAACTAAAACTTGGTAAAGTGAGAGGTAGTTGTTATTCTGATTTATGCAACCTAGTCAACGTAAATCAAAATAAATCATTATGCTACAACGCTACAACGCTCGTTGATATCAGCATTCATCCGTAAAAGATATTCTCTGAATAACCCTGTTAATTTAGGTCATCAATTTGCTCGTGGGGCTACCAAATCTATCGAGGTATCATCATGAAAAACCAAACACATTCATCAACTTACAGTTTCCTTGCAGTAGCCATCACATTTGGCCTCTACTTTGGCACACCTTATGCCACTTCGGCTCAACAGGTTGCCAACACCGATACATCCGTTGAATTCACATTCCCATTAGAGGAAGGGAATGTGTGGACCTATCGGCTATCATCCACATTGTCATCCTCTGAATGTAGGGTCATAGCTTGTGACCTTGCAAAGTGGGAAGTAATTAAAGCTGATTCTACATCCGAAAAAGGCCAGTGTGGTCAAATACTTTCCAAACGCATTGAAAATACGGGTATTAGAGAAAGCACATTTGAGCTATGTATGAAAGATAATGTCTTAACCCGATATCCTGGAACTCTTGGAGGAGACATGTTTCGAGATGGGGAAATAGACTCGGAGATTCTTGCGGATTTCAATAAGAATTTTTGTGATGATTCGGGTGATTCATCGGCGTTGTGTGAGTCATGGCCGGTGCGGGTGTACACGGATAAAGTGGATACATTGATGAGGAAAATGCAAAAAGTCTCGCATCCTTTTTATGAGTTATATAGTTTGTTTACATTTGCTGAACATGATGGGTATAAAGAAGGAGGCGGGTCGTGGGGATATCAATACGACCTCCACGGCTTTTATAATGGAGTGGGTTATGGAACTTGGGCAAGTTACGGGATTGATAATCCAGACTATTCTTATTTGTCTGCTTACTACATCAACGGCGTTCTCACTGGCGACACGACGTTTATTCGGTCTACATCAGTTGAGATGCCCGATGAACTTCCACGGGAGATTCAGCTCAGTGCATATCCAAATCCTTTTAATCCCACCACTACGCTCAATTATGAAATCACAGATGCCGGACATACCTCGGTTCGGGTGTTCGATGTGCATGGTCGATTGGTCGCAACATTGGTCGATCAGGTACAGACCTCAGGCGCGCATCAGATTTCGTTCGATGCACGTTCACTCTCGAGCGGAGTCTATTTAGTAGAACTCCAATCCGCCGGACTCCGAACTGTGCAAAAAATCACCCTCATGAAATAGTTTTCGGAGATCCCGTATCTGCGCTTCGCTTGTACGGGACGACGATTGAGGGTTGTGCTCGTGCGGGACGATGATCATTGTAGCTTTGCTTGTGATACCCATGATGTCTTCGCGCACTTGATGCGCGATCTCTTTGTTATGGTATGGATGTAGAATTGGAGATCCCGTATCTGCGCTTCGCTTGTACGGGAAGACGTAAATGTTGGAAGATTCGCATCTCGATTCGCTTATAAGAGAAGACGTAAATAATACTAAGTTCAGCATCATGAAATACTTCATGTTGTTCTCACGACTGGGAGGCCATTTTTAGGTCAGACACCAAATTGCAATTTCTTTTGTTATATTAATAAAAGCTTAAATTACGGCACTATGAATGACCTCGAACATATAAAACAGCAGATTATACCCATTTTAGAGAAATATGGCATCAAAAAGGCTGGAATTTTTGGGTCATCTTCACGAGGGGAATCTGTGGTGAACGATTTAGATTTGCTTGTCCAAGTTGATAAGAGAATGAGTCTGTTGGAGTTTATCGGAATTCAACAGGAGCTGGAGGATAAACTTTGCATGAAAGTTGACCTTGTTGAGTATAAAGCGATAAAACCGGCCTTGAAAGAGGATATCCTCAGGGATGAAGAACCTGTTTTATGAGCATGAGGAAGTCAGATGTCTATCTACAAGATATTTTGGAGAGCATTAACTACATCCAGAGGTTTATAGAGGGTGTTTCGGAAGATGAATTTTACAGTAATGTAGAGAAGCAGGATGCTGTACTTAGGAGATTGGAAATTATTGGGGAAGCAGTAAAACATTTGCCTAATGAAATTCGAGAAGCTCATCCTGATATTCCCTGGCGTCAAATTGCTGGGATGAGAGATGTCATAACCCATGAATATTTCGGCATTACCCTTGAAATGGTTTGGGTCGTAGTAACTGTAGATATTTTGGATCTCAAAACGAAAGTTGAGTACATCATCGAATCAAATCAGTAACGTTGTCGGACACCAACCAGCGGGTTGGGAGATCCCCCTTCTGGGCTACGCAGCAATGTCTTCGCGCACTTGATGCGCGATCTTCTTCGCTTAAGCTCGTCTTCGCGCACTTGATGCGCGATCTTCTTCGCTTAAGCTCGTCTTCGCGCACTTGATGCGCGATCTCTTTGTTTTGGTATGAAGTAGCATTGGAAGATCCCGTATCTGCGCTTCGCTTGTACGGGAAGACGAGTATCTGCGCTTCGCTTGTACGGGAAGACGAGTAATTGCGCTTCGCTCGTACGGGAAGACTGTTAGTGGCAATAGACTGGCCGTTAATTAACTACCAACAAATATAGGATTGTGTGTGTTCTGGATCAATCAATTATGTTGAAGCAGCTTGGATGTCGACGGAAATAAAAAACCTTAACTTAGATTTGGTATTGTAGAGAGGATTATCTAACATGCCATATATTATCCTAGTCTAGATTAATTAAAACTAAATCATTATGCTACAACGCTACAACGCTACAACGCTCGTTGATTTCAGGATTCATCCGTAAAAGATATTCTCTGAATAACCCTGTTAATTTAGGTCGTCAATTTGCTCGTGGGACTACCAAATCTACCGAGGTATCATCATGAAAAACC
>JAIUMT010000176.1 GCA_022565415.1 Balneolales bacterium
AGCGAGAGCTGTCGGCAATGAGTTGAACTAAACTATCGTCCCATTTTGTGTATCTGTTGAGGGTGAATTCAACTGGCCCTGCACCCAGGTTCGAAAATACTGCGGTGTAGAAAGGCGTCTCGATAGTATAATATAAAGTGTCGGTTACACCAGATTGGGCGAAAAGTCCGAGATTATCGATAATTGCGTCGCGATCGGGAGTGGCTGTGGTGATACCAGTTTCCGGGCGGTCGATTACATCCTCGGGGATGATGCCGTTCTCAGCCTGAACAGCTCTGATACTATCTTGAATGCGTTGTTCTTCGCGGGCCTGTGCAATTTCTTCCTGACTTGGCGACATGTATACGAACCATGCCATCATGATGCCAAACATCAGGGTTAATCCAATAAGTGTATTTCTATCCAAAACTACTCCGGTCGGTTAGTTGAATTCAGTTCAATTATAATTTATCTGTGTCCGGTTTTTTTGGGGCTGATGAAGCCTTTGATTTAGACTCGGGTACAGGGTCGATGCCGCCCTCACTCCAGGGATGACATCTGCCAATTCGTTTAATTGTGAGCCAGCCACCTTTAATGGAGCCATGTTTTGTGATGGCTTCAATCGCGTAGGAACTACACGTAGGTTGGTAGCGACAACTCGGCGGAAAATACGGTGAAATCATGAGTTGATAGGCACGAACTATGCCTATTAATAAATATTTCATGATTTTTGACGATTCTGTTGGAGTTGAAGGACCAATTTTTGGAGTAGTTGACCTACTTCGGCATAAATCTCAGCGTATCCGGCGCGCGGACTTTTAAGAATAAATGCGAAATGGAGACTGCCCTCAGGTGTATCGTCGAACGGATCCAGGATGTGCTGTTGGAGCCGATAAGCCTCTCGAAGGAGGCGTTTGTAACGGTTACGTTTTACCGCGTTACCCAATCTTCGACCGGCAATAAAGGCTGTTTGCCGACCAGATATGGCGTCGTTTGATGACACATAATACCGTATGTCGGCTACCTTGCCAGCAATGCGGGAACCGTTTTGAAAAAGATGTTCAAAAGAATCCTTGCCCCGAAGAATTGCTCTTCGGGGAAGTCGATTCCCTGTAATCTTGTTACTTCGCGCCTCGCTCATCACTAACGGTAAGCTTGTGCCGGCCTTTAGCACGACGGCGAGCTATTACATTGCGTCCGTTAGCCGTTGCCATGCGAGAGCGGAAGCCATGCTTGTTCGTGCGTTTTCTTCTGCTAGGTTGGAACGTGCGTTTCATTGTTTTTCGTCGTTAAAATATGCGATTGTGAAATTCAGCGGCCAATACTAAATCGAATGATCGAGCCGTTTAATGGAAAGACAGTAAAAATAACATATTTTTCTCTAAATTAGTACATCTTTTTTCGAGAGCATTCGGATTATCTTCAACTCTCGTTTTGGGAAAGCTATTTAAGCACAAAATTCACGCTAAAACCGGTGCGTGGTAGTTTGATGAAGGCCTGATTTGGCCGTACCTTACACCGTTATATAAAATTTTTATTTATTCCACGATTAAACATCATGTTAGACAAGTTTTTTGACAGCTTTGCCAAGCTGTTCGGTTCTAAATCAGAGAAAGATCTCAAAAAAATTCAGCCTTTTGTCGACGAAGTCCTCTCATTTGAAGAGGAAATGTCTGCTCTCACCGACGATGAGCTCCGTGCTCGCACCGAGAAATTCAAGAAAATGCTCGCCGATGCTACTTCAGAAGTTGATCAGCGCATCGAAGAAATAAAGAAAAAGATGGACGTTTCCGATAGCGATGTTTCTATCGATGAACGTCGTTCCATGAGCGAAGAGCTCGACGACCTGGACGCCGAGTGGCTCGATATCTGCGAAGATGTACTCGACGAAATTATGGCCGAGGCTTTTGCAACCCTCAAAGAGACTTGTCGCCGATTCATTGGTAAAAAATGGTCAGTTGCCGGCACTGAAATCGAATGGAACATGGTTCCTTATGATGTTCAGCTAATCGGTGCTGTTACGCTTCATCAGGGCAAAATCGCTGAGATGAAAACCGGTGAGGGTAAAACACTCGTCGCGATTTTTCCAGCCTACCTTAACGCTCTTCCAGGTCGTGGCGTCCACGTAATTACTGTCAACACCTATTTGGCCAAACGTGATGCCGAGTGGAACGAGCCTATTTTTAACTTCCACGGACTCACCGTCGACTGTCTCGATCGCTACGAGCCGAGTACCGTAGAGCGTCGAAAAGCCTACATGGCAGACATCACTTACGGCACCAACAACGAATTCGGATTCGATTACCTCCGCGATAACATGGTTATTTCTGAGGATCAACTTGTTCAGCGGGGACATCATTTCACAATTGTGGATGAGGTCGATTCAGTATTGATTGATGAAGCGCGAACCCCTCTTATTATTTCGGGTCCGGTACCTCAGGATAATCAATCCCAAAAATATCTCGAGCTGAAGCCTCGTGTGGCCACATTGGTCGATATGCAGAAAAAACTGGTCGCCAGCTACCTAACCAAAGTTGAAAAATTCCTCAAAGAAGGAAATGATGAGCAGGCAGGACTTTATTTCTTCCGGGCGAAACGCGGATTCCCCAAGAACAATAAGTTCGAGAAGATGATGCAGGATCCAGATATGCAAAAGCTCCTGCAACAAACCGAGTATTTTTATCTTCAAGACAGTGGCAAGAATATGCCCGTCGTGGATGAAGACATGTATTATGCCGTTGACCTCAAGATGAATACCCTTGAGATGACCGATAAAGGTCGCGACCTCATTACTGGCGGCGAAGAAGACAAAGAATTCTTCGTAATTCCAGATATGGGTCTCGAAACATCGATTATCGAAGAAGCATTGAATGCCGCCAAAAACGAGAAAATTGAGGCAATTGAGGCAAATACCGATATCGATGCTGATGCTAAAGAGCAGCAAAAAGCGAAGGTTGTTGAAGACGCGCGTCTCGAAAAAGCCGAGAAAATGTCGGAGCTATACCGACGATTTGCAGAGAAAAGCGAGCGAATTCACTCTGTGAACCAGCTTTTGAAAGCATACACTCTTTTTGAGCGGGATGATGAATACATCGTTCAAGACGGCAAAGTCAATATTGTTGATGAGCACACCGGTCGTGTGATGACGGGTCGACGATATTCTGATGGACTCCACCAGGCGATTGAAGCCAAAGAGAATGTGAAAGTAGAGGCCTCAACCCAGACCTATGCAACCATCACGTTGCAGAACTACTTCCGTATGTATCACAAAATCGCTGGTATGACGGGTACGGCGGTAACGGAGGAGTCTGAGTTTTTCGAAATTTACAAACTGGAAGTTATCGAAATCCCGACGAATCGTCCTTTGGCTCGATTGGATCACGAAGATCTGGTTTTCCGCACAAAACGCGAAAAATTCAATGCATCCATCCAAAAGATTAAAGAATATCACGAAAAGGGTCAGCCTGTTCTAGTAGGTACGACCAGTGTTGAAGTCTCCGAGACGTTGAGTCGTATGTTACAGCGCGCCGGCGTAAAACATAACGTATTGAACGCCAAACAGCACCAGCGCGAGAGTGAGATTTTTGCACAGGCTGGTCAGCGGGGGGGAGTTACCATCGCGACAAACATGGCGGGTCGTGGTACAGATATTAAACTATCAGACGAAGTTAAAGAACTCGGCGGACTCGCGATTTTAGGAACAGAACGTCACGATTCTCGACGAATTGATTTGCAGTTACGAGGTCGATCGGGTCGTCAAGGTGATCCCGGTGAGTCGCAATTCTATGTTTCTCTGGAAGATAACCTCATGAAACTCTTCGGTTCGGACCGAATTTCGAGCGTTATGGATCGTATGAAATTCGAAGAAGGTGAGGTAATACAACACTCTTGGGTAACGAAATCACTTGAACGTGCCCAGGGTAAAGTGGAGCAAAACAACTTCAGTATTCGGAAAAAACAACTTGAGTACGATGATGTTCTGAATAATCAACGTAACGTGGTCTATGCTCGACGTAAAAACGCATTGCTCGGCGACCGTCTAAGTTCGGATATCTTCAACATGCTGCAAGATCTCGTTGATAGTATCATCGAAGAGCATTATAACATGGCCGATTATGAGGTCATCCAGGAAAAACTACTTAGGATTTTAGCCGTTGATGTGCCCATTGATCGCGAGAAGTGGTCTTCCGTTGGCTTGGAAGGACTTTCCGACTTGGTCGTTGAAAAAGCCCTTGAAACATACAAAGTTAAGTCCCGCGTTCTGGTTGAGCCGTTTTTGAGAATCCTCAAGCAAATTGAGGAAGGCGACATGCCAAACAAACCGAAGAATGTTCAGGTAATCTTCTCGGATGGCAGCAAGCGTCTGCGTGTAGTGGTCGAAATCGAAAAAGCCCTCGAAACTGAAGGACGCGAATTAGTTAAAGCACTAGAAAAAGCTGCAGTTCTATCGATTATAGATGATAAATGGATGGAACACCTGCGAGAACTCGATTCCGTGAAAGAGGGTATTGGCTTGCGTGCGTTTGGTCAGAAAGATCCGCTCCTCGAATACAAACGAGAAGCCTTTAAGATGTTTGGCGTGCTGGTCGAAGAAATGAACAGCGAAATAATTTCGCTCATTTGGAAAGCTATGCCTGAAGGAGCTGATAACAAGCAGAAGCTAATGGAAGCGAAAGCCCCAATGCGCAAGAAAATCGATATGAGCAAGCTGAAAACGCAGCACGATTCTCCGATTGATATGGCTATGCGATTTGACGGTGGAGCACAGCAGGGGAATTCAGCTCAACAAAACATGACGGCTGGCGGACAAAAACAGAAGCAAGAGCCGGTTGTAGTTGGCGAGAAAGTGAAGCGAAATGATCCGTGTCCGTGTGGATCTGGCAAGAAATACAAACATTGCCACGGATTGAATGCCTGATGCTTTGAAAGCATCAGAAGGCTAGCAAGTTAATTCAATGGTATATTTTGTGCCATTGGATGTGTCGGTTTCGATAGACGCATTCAACTGAAGTGTGAGAGCATTTACAAGCTCGAGTCCTAAGGTTGGATGCTTCCCGACTCGAATATGTTTGGGTAATCCAATACCGTTATCCTCGATAATCAGTGTAATCCTATCGTCGATTCGGGATAGTCCAACGCTAATTGTACCTGCGCGCCCATTAGGAAATGCATATTTCAGGCTATTTGTAACCAGTTCATTAATGATGATTCCTAGCGGAACAGCTGCATCAATACTCATCATTACGTTATCGGCAGTAATCTTCAATTTAACCTTATCTGACTGAAATGATTCGAAAAGATATTGTACTAATTCTTCGAGATATTCCCGGTAATTGATGTTGGCTAAATCCTGAGACTTATAAATACGTTCGTGAACCAGCGCCATTGAACGTACACGCGACTGACTATCTTCAAAAAGCAACTTCGTATTGGGGTCGTTTATTTGCAATGCCTGAAGCTCGAGCAAACTGCTTACGATTTGAAGGTTGTTTTTTACTCGGTGATGAATTTCCTTGAGCATCACTTCCTTCTCTCTGAGAGAACGGATTACGAGATCTTCCGTGCGTTTTCGCTGCAAAGCAACAGAAGCAACGCTGATGAATGTCTCAACGACCTCTTTATTAATCGAAGGGGTTTCATCAAAAACGATGATAACCACATTACCGTAAAGTCGATTATTCCAAGCAAGGCCCATAGAGTAGATGCCCTCAATTCCGGCAGCTTCTTCGACGTAATTGCAGATGCGTTTCGGATATGTTCGGAATAATAGCTGGTATAATCCTCCCTCTACTTGTATTAATTTTGCTTGTTTGAGGGAATCCAGAGCCTCGTCGGTTGGTTGAAAGTGACTACCCTCGGCAATTTGATTTGAGTATCTGGCCAAAACCTTGTTAATTCGATCTAAACCTATGATATTTCGACAAATGAGCTTATTCATGTCGCTTGAATACTCATTTGTGATAATCATTGCATTCGGGAGGAGGTTTGTCAACTGATTGCCAATGTATGAAAAGTGGTCATCATCAACCGAGAGATTTAAATATCCAATTGTCGACTCGGATAGAGATTTGATATTCTTGTCTTGGAATGCAATCAGTTCTTGAGACTCTAGTCTGTCGGTGATGTCTCGGGTACTTAAAACAAATGATTGGACCGTGGTGTCGTCTAGTTTGCTACTGCCACGTGTCTCGAAATAACGATAATTGCCGTCGGCTATGCGAAAACGGTACGTGTAAAGTTGGCTAATGTCTGGGTTTTCAAGCTCCTCTTTAAAGTAGTCTCGAACCAGTTGTACATCTTCGGGGTGCAAAAAGTTGAATAAGCTTTTATTAATGACATCCGACTCGGTGTATCCAGTGATCTTGTAAAACGCCGGATTGATATAAAGAAGCTGGCCTTGGCTATCGATTATGGAGAAGATATCGGTCGAGTTTTGAACTAAGATCTTGAACCGGTTTTCGCTTATTTCCAGCGCATCTTCAGCACGCTTTACATCGGTAATATTCCGGGTGGCACAGACGATTTCAATGGGCTTCTTATGTTCATCAAGTACATACTTGGATTTCGTTTCGAGCCAAACATAATGACCGTTCTTGTGAAAGCGCCTCCATCGTACGGTATGCGTTTTATTGTAGTCGCCGGCAGGTTTGTTGATGTCTTTTAGAACAATTTCGTGGTCGTCGGGGTGTATAAATTCAAGTGCCCCATGTGATAGAAGTTCTGCCTCAGTAAAGCCATAGATATTTA
>JAIUMT010000177.1 GCA_022565415.1 Balneolales bacterium
CCTCCACTGATTACTTGCTCGAACAGTTTCCCGATGCAGAGTTGTTATTCTACGAAGACGAACTGGCCGCAATGGTTTCCACCGCTTTTGGTCAGGCAGATGCCGTTTTAATCAACATCTACTCTGCAGCCTACCTCATCGAGAAATACGGACTAGTAAACCTGGTGATGGGGTCTCCATCCGATTTCGAATGGGAATTTCGTTTTGGCGTGATTAAAGAGCATCCAGAGCTAATATCTCAACTGAATGATGTGATTTTGTCGCTCACCGAAGATGTTCGAAATAGTATTTTTAAGTCGACATACAGTCTTCAATTCCCCGAAAAACCATCTTTTTGGGAGCAAAATCTTCGGCTAATCCTTGGGGTGTTTATATTCCTGAACCTCCTCTTGGCATTTATTTTCTTGACAAATAGGAGGCTTAAAACTCTGATTAAACAGGCCGTAATTAAGCAAAAAGAAGCTGACATGGTTTACAAATATGCTGTGAAAGCCAGTTTCGACATATTGATTGATGTAGATTTGTTAAAGAAGCGATTTACTTTTGAAGGCTCCGGAGTGAATCACTTTGGACTTAACGATGTTGATGAACATGTAGTTTTCGATAAGTGGCATAATCGTATTCATCCGGCCGATAAGCGTAGGGTTTTGGTGAAGCTGAATCGTAGCTTAGCCTCTGGGGAGAACCACTTTGCCGACACCTTCAGGTGCTATAACGACTCGGACGAAATCAATTGGCTTGAAGTGAGAGTTTATTTCAACCATGCAGGTGATGGAAGAGTAGATCGAGTTATTGGCGCAATTCGGGACATTTCAGAGCGAATTAACTACTTGCGCGCAATTGAACGTCAAAATGCGAAGTTGAAAGAAATTGCCTGGATGCAGTCGCATGAAATTCGTGGTCCGGCTAGTCGAATTTTGGCGCTGATTGATGAAATTTACGAATCTCGAGAGTTGGATTCTGACACCAAAGAGTTGATTGGTTATATCGGCGAAGCGGTGAAGGAAATTGATGATGTGATTCACGAAGTTGTGAATAAATCGAAAGGCATTTAGCGAGATTGGCGCTTTATATTCTGATTTTCTGATGTCAGGTGTCTGATGGTCAGACGCCTGAAACCTAGTACCTAGTACCTGATACCTGATTTTCTGATGTCTGATACTCTCATTGCCCTGATTGTAATTTGCAATATCCAAATCAAATGGTGCCTTACCATCCCTCAGCTGACGATGAACTCATCCAAAAAAAGAGCAAACTCGACCCAAAGCCCTGAATCTTGTTAATAATCACTTCTACGCCTCATGTAGTCTACAGCTGTACCTTGAAAAGCGTCTATATCAGTACAAAAAAACGCCCCGAACCTTCAACAAGGCCGGGGCGCTCAAATACGTCGTAATCAGAAAGTAGATTACTTAATCAATGTCATTCGACGAGTTTGAATATCGCTTCCGGTGATAACGCGGTAGATGTAAACACCAGATGACAGGTTAGATGCATCAAAACGCACCTCATGCAGACCAGCAGAGCGAGTTTCGTTAACCAACGTAGAAATGAGCTGACCATTAACGGTGTACACTTCCAGTTTTACGTGATCGGTCTGTGGCAATGAGAATCCGATAACGGTAGATGGGTTAAACGGATTTGGATAGTTTTGGCTCAATAGAACAGCGTTAGGAATTTCAACTTCGTCTTCGATGGAAGTAGTAAGCTGATAAATCAAGTACGGATAGCCATTGTTGAAATCCGGATTAATTCCCCAAATATCTGTGAAATTCCAGCTTGAGAAACTAGCTTCGGTTTTAAGCTGGGCTTCAGTAAGACCAGTTACACCATCAGGTTTTCCAGATCCAACGCCCGCTTCTGCACCGGCATTATCAGATTTCCAGTAGCTGTTTTCAATAGTACTTACTACAGGTGGCTGATCTGGATCACGAAATCCTATCAAACCGCCAACCTGACCTGTACCATTCACAACGCCTCTGGCATACGAATTCGTGACAGTGGCTCCTCTCCATTTGTAACCAATTAGTCCACCAACCTGAGTGTCACCAACAGCATTTCCACTAGCGTAAGAGTTGTTAATTGTAGAACTACCACCGAATTGGCCGATAAGTCCACCAATCATACGTGTACTGGCACTGACGTTTCCAGTTGCGTAGCATCGGTCGATTAATGCAGGAGTTCCGCCAAAACCACTAACGGATCCAATTAGTCCACCAGCGTATAAGCCAACTACAGTTAAGTTTACTTCCGACCAACTGCTCACCATCATTCCACCATGGAATCGGCCAACTAGTCCGCCAAAGCTACTGTTTGATTCGACTGAAGTTTGGGTAAATGTTCCCGTTGCATACGATTTATCAACTATCGTTGCGTGCGCTCTACCAATAAGAACTCCACTGTCTGTTGACTGGGCAGTGATGTCAACGTCAACAAGGCCGAGGTTTTGAATTGTCGCTTCTAATGTAAACGAAAACAGACCAACGTTTGGAGTTGCCCGATTGATTTTTAGATTGTGGATTTTGTATCCATTACCGTTGAAGGTTCCGGTGAAGGGGTCGGCGCTAGAACCAATTGGCATAAAGCCCTCAGCTCCCTGGTAGGCGCTGAATCCCGCAGTTTCGCTATCCAAATCGTTCATCAGCATATAACTGGCGGACAGATTGTTACGAACGTTATTCAGATCATTCCAGGTGCGGACTTCAATGGTGTTTGCGTTAACTGATGTGAACCCTGTAAATAGAAAGGCTGCAACCAGCAACGTGAATATTCCAGTTTGTAGATGTTGTTTCATAATTCCTGTAGCTAAGATTTAAAGTAAAATCACATACAGCCATAATCAGACAATGAGATAACCGGATGATTGGTCTGGTATTTCATCTAATGACTTGGCGTGTGCGTGGTTCGTGGTGAATCGGATTAAACCAATTTATCCGAAAACGATGAACTACAGCATGTTATTAAAAACTTTCGGAGAAGTCTATACTTTTATTAAAACTTATTGTTTAAGTTGGAATTAAGTATCATCTACCGAGTTGCGAGCCAATTTCGCCGCAACACCGATCATTTTTAACTTAGTTTCCTCATGCGTTTAGTTCCCATTTGCTTACTATTTTGCTTGACTGTATTCGTATTGTTTCCCATCAAGCGTGCAAATGCGCAGCAATCGCTTGAAGATGTGATATTCGACATGATTGCGGATGTGTCCGTTGAAAATATTCTTGAGCACATCCAAACGCTCGAAGATGCCGGTGGTACCCGAAGCCGAATAACCTTCACCGCCGGAAAAGACAGCGCCGCAGTTTACATTAAGGACGTATTGGACTCCTTTCCCGGACTCACAAGCGTGGAATACGACACATTCTACATTCCGAATGCGGTCGCACCCTATAATACACGTCCGCAGGTGAATGTGATTGCCACTCTCGAAGGCACGGTTCATCCGGATGAATACTATGTAATTGGGTCGCATTTTGATTCCACTGCAGACCGAGATGGCAATGCAACCTGGAATAGCGGGCATAATTGGCGAACAATCGAAGCTCCCGGAGCCAATGACAATGGCTCTGGCGTTGCAGCCTTGCTGGAAATGGCTCGCATCATGAGTGATCCTTCGTTTCCTTTTCAGCCCGAGCGCACCATAAAGTTTGTCGCATTTGGCGCCGAAGAACGACTTCCTGCACCAGTTGGCGTGGGGAATCATTTCGGAAGTATTCATATGGCACGTCAGGCGCGTATGCGAAACGACCATATTATTGGGATGGTTTCGGTCGATATGATTGGGTTCAACGAGAATTATAATTATACGGCGATTGTGAAAGTGAATAATGAAATGGCCAGTGCTTCTGTTTTGCTTGGCGCAAAGTATGTCGAGGCGAATCGGAATTTTTTCACACAGCTGATTATGAACAACGCTCCGTTTGCAAACGGAGTTTATAGTGATCATCAGTCTTTTGCGGATGAAGGTTATCCGTCGATTTTGGTAATTGAAAATGCTCCTCCATGGTCTGGCGACAACAACATCTACTACCGGGCAAATCCATACTATCACAAACAATCGGATGTCTATCAGCGGGTAAATCTGGAATTGGTAAAGCGCGTTACCCAATTGAATATCGCTGCGCTTTCAACGGATGTGGGTACAGTGACCAGTATTGATGAGGGAAGGTACAACGATCAACAGGTGATGGCATACGAACTCCATCAGAATTACCCGAATCCGTTTAATCCGACCACGAGCATCCGATTTGAGGTGCCTCAGACAACAGAAGTCCGGTTGGAGGTTTTTGATTTATTGGGTCGTCAGGTGGGCACGTTGGTGAATGGAATGGTCGAGGCCGGGGTGCATACGCGTGTTTTCGACGCCCGGGACTTGCAAAGTGGGGTTTACGTGTACGTACTTCGTGCGGGCGGACAGCAGTTCTCGCGGAAATTTACAGTTGTGAAGTAGGGCTGGGAAATCTTTGGGTTACTCCTCGAACGGATTTACGCGGAGGGGGGGGGGATGTGCTCAACGGCAGGTATGTTTGAAAAGAGACCATCGCCCGGTGACTAGTTTTCAACTGAGCCAATATAATCAGTAGCTTTGCCTGGTATCCTTCCAGCTTAAATGGTCAAAAACTAAGCATGTAAGCTCATCCGTCACGTCTTTGTAAATGTAAGTTCAAAGGCTGTTCCATTACCCGTATCGTACATTTTCTGTTCGCCGTTAAGTTGATGGGTTAGAATTTCAACGATATGGAGGCCGAGACTTTTCGTATTTTCTTCTTTTGATGCGATACCAACTCCATCGTCTTCTACTTTAAAGTAGATAACATTGTTTTCTTCGCTTATTTGAAAGTGAATATTTCCTTCGCAGCGGTCGCCGAATGCATGTTTGTATGCGTTGGTCAAAACCTCATTCAAAATGAGGGAAGAGGGGATTGCCTGACTAATATTCAGCTGAATAGGTGTTTTGTTTATTGTGACATTGACTCGCCGGTCGTCGCCCATTACCGAGCTGATTTTATTCACCAGTTGTTCAGCTACATCAGAGAAGCGTAGCTTCGAGAAACTGCCCGACTGATACAAAATCTCATGAATTGTGGCCATGGTGTGTATTCTAAGAATACTGTCGTTCAGTTTGAGCTGCACAAGTTCATTTTGTTCCTCGAAAGCCTGAAGCTGCATCATTCCGGAAACCACAGCGAGGTTATTTTTAACCCGGTGGTGTATTTCGCTTAGGAGGATGTCTTTTTCTTTTAGCGACTCTGTAAGTTGAGTTTCATACTTTTTTTGCTCGGAAATATCGCGTCCGATTGCAATCCAGTGTGAAAACCCTCCTTTTGAGTCTGGAACCGGTATCAATGAAATTCGGGCCCAAAATGTACTCCCATCTTTCTTGTAGTTTATGAACTCGGCTTCACACATCTCCCATTTTCTCATGGTAGAGTATAGCCTTTCCAATTCAGTTTGTGAGGTATCCTCACCGTTCAAAAAATGAACGGTTTTTCCCACCACTTCTGAGGCTTTATAACCGGTTATTTTTGTAAAAGCTTCGTTCACATACAAAATCTTTCTGTAATCAAGGTCGCTGGGTACTGCTTCGAAAATAATTACATACTCGTTTGCATTGGTAATGACCGACTCGAGCATGCGTAACCGAACATCTTCGATTCTCTTTGTTGTTACATCGTGCGCCAGTGCCATCCGCACTTTTTTTTCATTATACTCTACCGTGCTTGCATGGATTTCAACAAGGAGAATTTCACCCGACCTGGTAATGTGCCGAAAGTCGTTTTCCAGCTTTATGTTAGTCAGTCCTCTGGTTTTCTCAATCACGTCCTTCGATTCGGCAATTTCTTCCGTAGGCTTAATATCCATTAACGTCATGCCCAGAAATTCTTCTTTCGAATAACCATATTTGGAAACAGCGGCCTCATTGACATCAAGAAAACGATAGTTCTCCAGATCGAAGAGCATCATGGGTTCCGGACTGAGTTCAAAAAGTGCCCGGTAGTTTTTTTCTGACTGCATCACCTTAGATGCGTTCGCATTTCTCTCGATGGCGTACAAAATACTCTTTTTAAGCAATGCAGGGGAGAGCTCTTCTTTGAGAAGGTAATCGGATACTCCCTTCGATATGGAAAGCATACTGAAATCTATGTCGGTATACCCTGTCAGAATGATTACAGGGATTTCACCAGCTAGTTTCAGAAAATCGTCTACGAGGTTTTCACCACTTTTATCAGGGAGACTTAGATCAAGCAGAATCACGTTGTAGGTAGCTGGTCCGTTTTCCAGCAATCGTTCTGCATCAGAAGAGCGTATGGCATGATCTATCTGAGGGTTTTTGAACTCATCCAGCAAGTATTCTTCAATGAGTACATAGTCACCCAGATTATCTTCAATGACCAGAATATTTAGGGATTTATCAAATTTATTCATCCTGAGGTATTACCATTAGATTGTGGGAGTTTAACCAGATGAATCCAAAACTGTTCAATTTCAACAACGGCGCGAAGAAAATCTTCTACATCTACTGGTTTGGTAATAAAACAGTTAGCATGTTTATGATACGATTGAGCAATATCTTTCTCTGAGGATGAAGTCGTTAGCATTATCACGGGAGTTGACTTCAGCTTATCGTTGCTTTTGATGAAAGCCAATACTTCGTGACCATTTTTTCGCGGCAGGTTAATATCCAGTATGATGAGGTCGGGCACGACTACATCTGCAAACTCG
>JAIUMT010000178.1 GCA_022565415.1 Balneolales bacterium
CGGGTTGGAATGAGTCCGCGGTAGGCAAATTCTCCATAATCGGGAAAGGTGTGCTGAAACGAGGCGCCTGTAAATGTGTTGTTGTCGATCGACCATTCTGTTCGGGCAACATCCAACGAAAAGCCCCGAAATGCAGCTTCAAGTCCGTACACTTTGCACTCCGGTCCCGGAACCTGGCGAACGGTTGGCGTGCCCGGACTAACTTCGTTCAAAATCACCGGATCAAATCGGAACGGCACAATCTTGTCTACTCCTTTTAAAACTCTGTTGTTGATTCGAATTGCCGATCCGGTCATTTCAACAGCCCATACGTTGTCTTTTCCGTACCGCGTGGATTCGTAATTGTCCCAGTTCTCGAACACTTCATTGGTGTGTCCAAAAGCATCCATCAGATAGACACGGCTGTCTTCTTCTCCGCTGAGGGTGAATGTGGGCGGTGCGGTGTCGGGCCAGAGTGGTCGAAACTGAAATCTGTTTTCCGGACTCGAAAGGTAGAGTCCGACCGATAAGTTTAGCGTTATGAGTTCCCAGTCGGAGGCGCCTTCGCCGGAAATCCGAATTCGGAAATCGTTTACGTCATTTCCCTGGTCGGTTGATACACGCATGATGTAGCCGTTGCTCGTGTCGGAAGCCACTTGAAAAAACGGAACCCATCGGTTGAGGAACCGGTCTTCGGTGAACGTGGTGGTGCTTTCGATGCGGGCTGGTGTTCCGGAGCGGGGTTCGATGGAGCGTCGACCCAATTCGTACATAACGTCGAAGGGGGACAGCGCGAAGGTGGGTCCTGAGGTGGGCTGACCCGAAACGACGTCGGCAAATCCGCCAAGTCCGGCATCGAAGATCTCGACTGTGGCAGGACGTGGCGATTCAACTCCGGGTACGGGGCGGAACCAGTAGTCGTATTGGCCGGTTCTGTCGCCTGAAGAAACCGTTACGGTTTGGCCTGAAATGGAGAAGTAAACCTCCTGAGCTTGAGCGGCAGAGGCAAGTAAACCGATAAGGATGTTGACCGAAAAGAAGTTTCTCATGGAAGTAAGATGACGTTAAGCACAGGTGGTTGAAGCGGGACTGCGCGTGGCATCACGTTGCCGGCGCAGAACCCCGATGCAGAAAAGCCCTGCGGGCTTTTCTGCATCATGTTAATTTACGAACGGAAATGAGCTTTCCGCTATGGTTTCACCGGTTTGTCGGTCGGTGAAGGTGATGGTAACCTCGGAGGCGTTACCGGGTGAAAATTGACGACTCCATTGTCCGCCAGAGCCAACCGGAACCCGAAGGTTTGTGTTTCCGGATGAAATGTGGACTGTCATGAAATCGTAGGCGTTGCCAGAAACGAGGATTTGCGGCGCGCGGCGAAGTCCTTCGTTGGTGGCTGGAACTGACCATCGGAGAGTGTAAAGTGCGTCGATGTTGACGTGCCGGATGGTTTGTTGTACGGTGCGGCGGTTCCCTGCCGGATCTACCGATTCGATGGTAGCTTCGAGTTCGTTATCGATGGTTAGCGAAGCTGAGAAACGTCCGGCTTGATCTACGCGGACGGTGTTTCCGTTTACGGTGAGTCGGCTTCCGGGCTGGGTGGTGCCGGTGAGTTGGTAGTTGGTGTCGAATGTGTAAACGACTTGTTGGTCACGGGTGTCGAGAATAATGGGAGGTGGTTCGGTGCTGCTGATTCGGAGCAGGCGAATGGGATTGGTGTTGTTTCCTCGGAGACCGTTGGAGTCGAAGGCGCGGACTTGCACGTAGCTGACGCCGTTTGGGATGTTGGTGAGGTTGGCTTCGGTGGATTCGGTGCGGTGGGTGCGCAGCCCGGCGTCGAAGGTGCGGTTTGGGGCGAGGTCGATTTCGTAGAAGGAGGCGTTATCTACTCTGCCCCATCGCAATATGATGGAGTCGTTGTAGATAACCGAATCGGGACGCTCCCAGCCAAGATTCGGTGCCTGAAGTAACTGAACAGGCGCCGATGGCTCCCTGCCTCTCACCACGATAGTTCCCTCATTCTCCTGCAAGGTGACCTCCGAATTGGACGCACTTACCAGCACTTCCCCATCGTAATTCGAAAGTATTACACGGTCGTCGGATTGAGCTTCTGCCCAAAAACTACTTGAACGGACATTACTTGATGAACTTCCGGCATTTACTGTATAATCGGATTGATTTCGGGCGGCAGCAGATAATCGGGTTAACACGCCTCCGCTCGATAATTCCAACTCTACCTCCGAACGGTTGGTCAGTTTATCGACCTGCGACTGACGTATAATAGCCGTGGTGTTTTCATACAAAACCACATCACTCCCGTCCAGGAAAACCAACTGAGCCTGCGATTCTTGTCCGGTTCGAACGCCATCAGACCGCTGAAATAACTCCCCGATTGAAGCAGTACCCCACTCCGAAATGAGTCCTTTGCGCCGATCTACGATTCCGGTTTTCTGTTCGAGTCGGGCTTCGACGTCGGCCTTGCGACGAACCTCAATTAACGACTCAACATCAGCCATTTTACGCCCGATTTCAGTGGCTACCGTTATGCTGCTTTCCAGATTGGCATCATTTACATAGCGACGATGCCGAGAAAACAAGGAATCCAAAACCATCAGCTCATCTGCGGCAAAAACCCGTCCGCCTTCCAGAATTAACTGTGAAAACGTGGCGCGACTTCGCTCAAGCTCGTCCCATGATTCCCGAAATGTGCTGAGTCTTGGGAGTTCTTCGCGCGGAATCTGAAATCGATTGGTCTGAGAGTCGTATATGGCAATTTTGCTTAGCACGGGCCAGTTTTGAGCCGATCCAACGTATTGAACCGAATAATCTGAAAGTTGGGATGCCGGAAAATTCAGCGAATCGGCATTTGCCTGCCAGGCCAGCAAGGTTCCGGGCAGTAGCAACATGAAGAGTAAAATCAGGGATCGTGACATGTTCAGGTTAAATCTTGGGAGTAATAGGGGAAGTAGGGCATTCGTGCGATAAATCGGGAGCCGATTTCAGGGGTTGACTCCACTTCGATGTTTCCACCGTGTTTTCGCATAATTTCTTTCACATGAGGCAGTCCGAGTCCGGTTCCTTCTTCGGTGTTGTACTCTTTGATCCGGTAAAATTTCTTGAAGATTTGGTCGCGATGTTCTTCTTTTATTCCGAATCCGTAGTCGGTTACCCTGAAAACGATGTCTGAGTCACCGTTTCTGTTCGACTCCAATCCTAGTTCTACATCAATCACCCGGTCGGAACCGCCATATTTAACCGCATTCGACAAAAGATTTCGCATCATATCGCTAATCAGCTCTTCCGAAACCATTGCCGGCTCTGCGAATTCGTTGATTATGACGTTGAATTTCAGATTTTTCTCCCTCAGAATGGGTTTCATACTCGTTGTGATTTTCGTGACCATATTTCCGAGGTCGATAGCTTGCCGGTCAATTTGGGCTGAATTGGATTCTAAACGGGAAATTTGCAAAAATCGTTCTACCAGATTGAACAAGGAATCGGCGCTGCTATCGATTAACTGATAGATTTCGGCAACGGTGTCCTCATCCATTTCGTCGTCTTCGAGAAGTATGTTCGTGAGACCTTTTATGCCGGAAATCGGGTTTTTGAGCTCATGCACGATAATATTGACCATGTCATTTCGGAGGCGATCCAACTCGCGCTCACGGGTGAGGTCGTAGAGAATGAGCTGTCCGCCAATCCGTTCAGATTCTTCGTTGAATAGCTCAACCTGCTGCAAGTCAAAGAAATAGGAGACCTCGTCGCTGGTGTTGATTACGATCTCTTTTCGCATGGTTTGAACCGTTAATGGTTCGGCCTCATACTGTTGTCGTTCGGCATCGCCCGCTTCTTTAATCATCTCACATTGCTGAAACGAGAATAAATCCCCCGGCGCGGGCTGATCCATATCCAGGAATAAATCCACAAATCGCATGTTTCGAAATGTGAACGTGCCTTCTTTGTCGAAAACGGCAATCAAATCGGTGGCGTGCTCCATCATAAGTCCCAACTTCTGCTGATTCAATATGATTTCTTCCACATTGATGCGCTGGTAATGCAGCAATTTGTTTCTGATTTCTTCCATTTTTACCGACACTTCGTGCAATTCGGGAACGACGGACTTCGAAAATGGTCGGGAGAAATCGTACGAGGCGAACGGCTGGATTTCATCCAGGAATGTTCTTACGGGTCGGGCTAGCTGACGAAACAGTAGAATAGTGGCCAATGCAAGCGCTCCAAACGCCAGCGTAATCAGGAGCATACTTCGCACAAAAAGAGATCGGATTGGTCCCTGGATGTCGGCCGGATCCAAGTACAAGCTGGGCAAAGCGTTCATTCCCGGCATGGGGGAAGAAATGATGATGGAGGGCTCTCCATCTACTGTCGTTTGACGAAATCGGGTTACCGGCTCGTACGCTGGTCGCACATCGGGAAGCGACTCACGGCTGATGGCTTGATTTGAGCCTTCCAGCCAGAGTACTGAGGTTACATCCACGCCAAGATTATGAGAGAATAGCAGGTCTTCGAGTTGACGCGCCTCAAACACCGCTGTCAGTCGAAATGGGTCTCCATCCAAAATAAATGGCGAACTGATTACAAATAGATCATTTTCGGTGCTCCAGCCGGCATAAAGGTTGGCAGAATCACTGGTTTGACGAGAATACTGACCTAAAAGCGACGATCCGATTGGTCTCAAGGTGGATTCATCCATATCGGGTAGGCGAAAGGAACTACTGGAACGAAGCTCCAAAAACTCGCCTGTAGATTGCTCGATGAGGCGAACTCCCATCAGATCGGGGAGTAGTCCGGAAAATCCGGTGAAAAGTAACTGGGCCTGATCAATATTCGCAAATCGAGCAAGATTATTACTCAATTCTAGCACAGAGGAGGCCCATAAGGCGATGGTTTGTTCGCTTAATTCAATGCGCTCGCGCTGTTGTTCTGATATTATGGTGGTTCGTTCGTTAAGAATGGCCTCTTCGTAACCGGGACGCACACCGAACCAAACCGTTAACGAAATACCAACGAATAGGAAACCCAGCAATAGTAAAAATCGCGTGCTAATACGCATTTGATTGACCTGTAACAACAAAGAAGTGGCTCTATTTGTACCCTAAACAGAGTATCATCAAATATAATGATGTCGTATCATAATTAAAGGTGATTATTCTTAGTATTAAGATCGCTGCAATCTGTAATTTTGAATGACAATAATGATGTTTAAACGCTTAAAAGCTTTGTTTTCGGGGAAAAGTCCAAGTGATGGTCAGGCTGAGTTGCGACCCGAATTGAGCAAACGAATACTTGTTGAGGGGCATGATAAGCGTTTTTTCGAGCAAGCTCTTAAGTTTTATATATTTTCACGTCATGTATCAGTGCCTCATATATCGGTATCGCTAGCCGAACAGTTAACCTACAGCGGACATATTGTTTATAGTTTGTTAGTCAACTGGTTACGCGACGGTCGAGCATCAATCGAATACATGGACTTCCTCAATACAAAATTAAATGAGCTTCGGGCATTACCAGAAGAGTCGTTGCAGGGGCTCGAAATAAAACCCAACGAAATTAATGACATAGAGCTCACCAATCGTGTTAGGTTGCAGTTTACCGACGATGAAACGAGTGAACGGTGCTGGCTTGAGTATTATCCGGGAACCGGTGAGTGTCGATTTGAAATCAGGACTTTCGAATAATGGCAGAATTAATTTTAAGATTAATGATTTTTAAATTGCTACTTATCCGAAATTTGCGATATTACCTTCTGTGAAAATAAAACGAGGTTTTATTCGTTTTGATTTAACAAGAAGAAAACGTATTATTAGCAGTTTGCGAAACTGTACGGCAACGTGTCTATTATCTAACAGTTATTGGTGAACTTACGCCTCCATTAAAACTCATATTGCTTGTCCAAGAAGAAGCAGGAAAAGAAGATCACATCAACAGGAACTTCAAACAACTCGGAGTCACGCACGCTCGACCAATACTTCAATGAGATGTCGCAGTACCCGCAGATTTCAGTTGAAGAAGAAGTTCGGCTAGCTGAAGCCATCGCTGCCGGCGACGAAAGCGCGAGAAATCGTCTCGTAGAGGCCAATTTGCGTTTCGTTGTATCTACAGCGAAGAAGTTTCAGGGGCAAGGGATGCCATTAAATGACCTCATTGCTGAGGGGAATATTGGTATGATTAAGGCCGCTGAACGTTTCGACCCCACACGGGGATTCAAATTTATTTCGTACGCAGTTTGGTGGATTCGTCAGTCGATTCTACAAGCATTAGCCGTAAAAGGTCGAATTGTACGACTTCCATTGAACGTAATCGGTGATATCAACAAAATTCGTAAAGTTCAATCAGATCTTGAGCAGCAGCTCGAGCGTCCGCCTACGGCACGTGAACTTTCTGATCACATCGATGCTACTGTTATCGGCATTTTGGAAACCCAAAAACGATCTGGACATCACTTGTCAATGGATGCTCCCGTTGGTTACGACAACGATTTGAGCCTCATGGACTTGATTTCAGATGCTGAAAACGTATCTCCCGATGATGATTTGATGCGTACATCGCAGGAAACAGATATTCAGAATCTACTGGCCAAGTTAACTCCACGTGAAGCCACCGTACTTACCAAGTACTACGGAATTGGCTCGGGACAAGCTCAAACGCTTGAAGACATTGGCGAGCATTTGGATCTTACCCGCGAAAGAGTACGTCAGATTAAAGAGAAAGCGTTGCGTA